>JBBQJR010000143.1:0-7730 GCA_038326125.1 Chthoniobacterales bacterium | reverse complement strand
CGAGGCGCAACTGAACGCGGGCACAGCCGCCGCCTCGCTTGAAACGCTCGCGCAAATTCCGCCGCACGACGACGTGAAACTCACGCGCCTGCGCGCATTCGCACTCGTCGCGCTGGCACGGTGGGCCGAGGCGCTGCCGGAATTTGCAGCGCTCGCCGCGAGCGATTCGGAGCGCACCGTGGCGGCGCTCGGGCAGGCCGAATGCCTGCACGCGCTCGGCCGCACGGAGGAGGCCGCGCAACTGCTCCAGCCGCTCGCTTTTTCGCCGGACTCCGTCGTGGCGATTCGCCTGCGGCTGGCGGCGCTGCTCATCGATCTCGGGCGGCCGAGCGAGGCGCTGCCGCTCGTGCATGCGCCGGGCACCGTGACCGCGACCGACGAGCACTGGCGGCGCTATCTTCTCGCGCGCATCCATCTCCTGGAAAAAAAGCCCGCCGCCGCGCTCGCGGATCTTGCGCCGCTCATCGGCGACGCCGCGACGCAGCAGGCCGATGGCGTGACGCCCGACCTCCGCGCCGCTGCGACGCTCGCCGAGGCGGATGCGCGTCTCGCCGCGAACGGGCCGGAGACCGCGGAAAAAGTGCTCGAGGCATTCATCCGGAAAAATCCCGCGTGCGCTTGCATCGAAACGGTGTTCCGCCGGCTGGATCAAATCTACGCGCGCGACCCGAGCACGGACGAAGGCCCGCTCAGCCGCATGGCCGCGGAGCTTCCCGCGCAGGCCGCGGCGCTCGCGCAATTTTACCTCGCCCGCGCGCACCTCCGCGCAAAGCGCAGCGATCTCGCGGATGCCGCCCTGCGCACTTTTCTCGCGCGTTTTCCCGACGACCGGCTCACGCCGTCCGTCCACGCGATGCTCGCGGAAAATGCGCAGGCCCGCGGCGATCTCGCGGGCGCGGAGACGGCGTTTGACGCCGCGTCGCGCACCGCGCAGACGGACACGCAGCGCGGCGAATTCGCGCTGCAGACGGCGCTGCTCAATTTGCAGCAGGGCGAATTTGTCCGCGCCTCCGCGGGTTTCAAAAATGCAGCGGCGCGCTCGCCCGCGCTGAAGATGGCGGCGAGCTACGACGCGGCGCTCGCGTGGCTGCGGCAGAAAAATTACGCGCGCTTCGCCGAAGATTTCGCGGCGTTCCGCACGGAGTTTTCGGATGCCGCGCTGGCGGGAAATTTGCGTCTCGAGGAAGGGCTCGCGCGCGCGCGCTCCGGCGATGCGCAGGCGGGCGCGACGCTGCAGACTTTTCTCGCGGATTTCAAAAACCACCCGCGACATCCCGAGGCGCAGATCGCACTCGCCGAACTCGCGCTGGCCGACGGCAACATCGCCGAGGCGCAGAAAATCCAGCGCGCCGTGGTCGCCGACGATCCGTCGCCCGAGATGCGCGAGCAGGCGGAATACCTCGGCATTTTCCTCGACGATGCGAAGACGCCGCGCAACGAGGATCAGGCCATCGCCCGGGCGCGCGACTTCATCCGCGAGCATCCGGCGTCCGCCGTGCTCGGCGAGGTGCGGATGAAACTCGGTGAGATTTATTTTCGCCGCGAGGACTACCTGAAGGCGCAGGAGCAGTTCGAGACGCTCTCCCGCGAACGCGCGGACGGACCGCACGCGACGGCCGCGCTTTTCCTCGCCGGGCAGTGCGCGATGAAGCTGCTCAACACCGAATCGCTGAACCGCGCGCTGGAGCTTTTCGGCGCGGTCGTCGCGAAGCACGGGCCGCTCGAGGCACACGCGCGCATCCAGCAGGCGATCGTGAAAGCGAAGCTCGGCGCGCCGGACGACGCGGTGAAAATTTACGACAGCATCCTCACGGCACAGCCGCCCGCGGAATTCGAACTGCGCCTCGCCGCGCTGACCGGCAAGGCCGACAATCTCGTCGTGCTCGGCAAGACGGACGCGAAGCAATTTGCCGCCGCCATCGAGGCCTACGATCAAATTGTCGCGACGGAAAAAGTGCCGCCGCCGTGGCGCACTCAGGCGCTCTATCAAAAGGCGAAGACGCTCGAACTGCAGGATCAGCGCGACGCCGCGCTCGTGATTTTCTACGACATCCTCCAGCGCACCGCGACCGGCCCACGCGAGACCTTTTGGTTTGCGAAAGCCGGCTTCGACGCCGCCGCGCTGGTCGAGGCGCGCCAGCAATGGAAATCCGCCATCGGCATCTACGAAAAGATGTCCGCCATTCCCGGCCCGCACGTCGAGCAGGCGCGGCAACGCGTGCGCAAGCTGCGGCTGGAACATTTCCTGTGGGACTGAGAAGCTTCGTTTGCCCCGCCCGAGCTTCGAAAAATTCCTGGTTCCGCGCTCAAGGTTGACGGCATCGGCTCGGGAGGAGATGCTCTTTGCATGGTCGCACTGAATGAAGCCTACGCGAAGCTCTCGACGCTTTCCGATGAGCGTGCGCAACGCGTGCTTTCCCTAATTGAGGAACTCGCGGAATTGGAGGCGCGGGAGAATGCGGAAGATCTTACCGCCGCTCGTGAGGCCCTCGCCGACGACGCGCAGCCCGTCCCGTGGGAAGAAGCCAAGGCCAGACTGGATGCCATACACGGTATCCATTAAGCCAAAGGCGGAAAAATATCTCGCTGCGCTCCGGGATGCCCGCCTGTATCAGCGGATGCGCGAGGAGATCGCGGCACTCGCAGCAAATCCCCGGCCTTCGGGATGCGTGAAGCTCCAAGGCGAAAGCGAACTCTACCGGGTGCGGGTCGGAGATTACCGAATCCTCTATCAAATTCTGGATGCTGTGCTGGTGGTGCTCGTGGTGCAAATCGGGAACCGGCGGGAAATCTACCGCTGAATGCGGGATGGGTCCGGCAGCGTGCGCACACGGATTTGCGCGCCGGGAATTTTCTGTTTCCCGCGGGGCGTTTTCCACGTATCTCCGCCGCTCCCTTCGGCGCAACAAGACCCATTCCACGCACTCACACCACCCACCCTTTCATCATGCCGAAACTTTTCATCCCAGGTCCGGTCGAAGTCTCCGAAAAAACTTTCCGCGCGATGTGCCGGCCGATGATCGGGCACCGCAGCGGGGAATTCAAAAAGCTCTACGGCGGGATTCAGCCGCGACTGCAGGAACTCTTTGGCACGACGCAGCCGGTGTTTCTTTCGACGTCGAGCGCGTGGGGGGTGATGGAGGGCGCGGTGCGCAATCTCGTGGGCTCGGGCAGGGTGCTGAACTGCATGTGCGGCGCGTTTTCGGACAAGTGGTTCGATGTGTCGAAGAAGTGCGGCAAGGAGGCGGTGGCATTGCAGGTGGAATGGGGGCAGCCGATTCGCGGCGAGCAGATCCGCGAGGCGCTGAAGGCGGGCGGGTTCGATGCGGTGACGCTGATCCACAACGAGACTTCGACGGGCGTGATGTCGCACATCGAGGAGATCGCGGCGGTGATGCGCGAGTTTCCGGACGTGTGCCTGATCGTGGACACGGTGTCGTCGTTCAGCGTGGTGCCGATCCCGATGGATGCACTCGGCATCGATGTGCTGCTCACGGGTTCACAGAAGGCTCTCGCGATGCCTCCGGGGCTCGCGCTTTTCTCCGCGAGCAAAAAGGCGATGGACCGCGCGGCGAGCGTGAAAGGTCGCGGCTACTATTTCGATTTCGTGGAGTTCGCGAAGAACCAGCTCGAGGACATGACGCCGAGCACGCCGAGCATCAGCCACATCTACGCGCTGGAATCGAAGCTCGACGACATTTTCACCGAGGGCGTCGCGCAGCGGCACGCGCGCCATGCGGAGAACAATGCGATCGTGCATGAGTGGGTGCGCAAGCAGGGGCTGGATTTCTTCGCGCCGGAGGGCTTCCGCTCGGTGTCGCTGACGTGCATCGCGAACAGCAGGGGCATTGATGTGGCGGAACTCGCGAAGAAGGCGAAGGATCGCGGGTTCATCATTGATGGCGGGTACGGCAAGCTGAAGGGGAAGACCTTCCGACTTTCCAACATGGGCGACGAGACGCCGGCGACGATGCGCGAACTGCTCACGACGCTGGATGCCTGCCTCGCCGGCTGACCGCTCCGCGCTCGACAAAACTGCGCGCCGCGCGGCATTCTCGCACGAAGTGCCCAAGGCCCGACGCGCAAAATCCAAACCGCTTCGCAGCGACGACGGCCAGCTCGAACTGGCCGACCAAACACGTTTGGAGGTGTCCGCCAACGCATCGGCGGCGGAAGAGGCTGCGGAAGAAAATGCGATGCCGCGACGCCGGATGCGCGACCGGCTTTGGAATGCGCTGGCGGGCCTGAGCCTCGTGCCGTTCGCGTGGATTTTTACGGACGCGCTGTTCAACACTTTCTCGCACGCGACGGTGAGGACGCGGCATGTGCCGTTCTGGATGTCGCACGCGTTCCTCATGTTTTCGCTCGGCGCGATGGGGTGGCTGGCGTGGTGGTGCGTGAGTTTTCTGTTCTGGAAAAGGCCGACGCCGGTCCGCGTGTACGTGCTCGGGCATGAGCTGATGCATGTGCTCATGGCGCGGCTCTCGCGCGGGAAAATCCGCGACTGGCACATCAGCCCCGAGGGCGGCTACATCGTCACGACGAAGTATAATTTTCTCATCGCGCTCGCGCCATACCTGTGGCCGTTCTATTCGGTGCCGGTGCTGGCGGCGTGGGGCGTGGTCTCGGTGTGGA
The DNA here is from genome assembly GCA_038326125.1 of Chthoniobacterales bacterium. GTDB lineage: Bacteria > Verrucomicrobiota > Verrucomicrobiia > Chthoniobacterales > Chthoniobacteraceae > SXWH01. The sequence continues at coordinate 3,095 of JBBQJR010000143.1, read as the reverse complement.
AAGGCGCGCCGTTCATGCGGGAATTTTTCCTCGCGGCGCTCGGGCTGACGTGGATGTTTCACCTCACCTTTACGCTCTGGGTGCTGCCGCGCGGGCAGAGCGATTTTCACGGGCCGGGGCGCGTGTTCTCATTTGTGATCATCTATCTGGCGAATGCCCTGCTCCTCGGCGGCGCGCTCGTGGTGCTCGCGCCGGAGGTGAGCTGGCACGCGTACGGCCACGAGCTGTGGTCGAGCACGGTGGCATTTTACCAATGGGCCGGAGACACGGTGGCGCGCGGTGTGGGCGGGGCTGTCGCGGTGTGGCGGAGCATTTTGGGAAGGTAAGCTGGGGAGAGGCGAATATTTTCGGCCGTCCGCGGAAGCTGGCACGCTTCCGGCTATATCAGGAATGCAACCCGATGAAAACTCTGCACCATGACCGCAACACGGCCCGGCCGCTCGGCGCCACCGGCACCCTGAGTGAGGTCATCGGCAGCGTCCTTTCGGGTAGCATCATCGCGCCAGGCCCGGGCGGAAGGTTCCTGCCGCGGCTGCCGTCCGCAGCGGATCGCGGCGCGATGATTCGATTTTGCTGATGTTGGTTGGGAAAAAGGTGGGCGGAGTCCGGGGGGGCTCCGCTCACCTCACCCCAAAGCCCGGTGTGGAAAAAATTGCACGGTTCCGGCCTCCGGCTGCGCTTCCCGTTTGCCGTGGCGCGCAGCGCACCTGATGGTCGCGCGTTCTCATGGGCGATTTCACTTTCACTTTTCTCGGCACCGGAACCTCGCAGGGCGTGCCGATGCTCACGTGCGATTGCGCGGTCTGCCGCTCGACGGATCCGCGCGACCAGCGCACGCGGACTTCGGCTTACGTCGAAACGCCGGAATGCTCTTGGGTGATCGACACTGGCCCCGATTTTCGCCAGCAGGCGCTGCGCGAAAACATCCGCCGCGTGGATGCCGTGCTGCTCACGCACGCGCATACGGATCACATCATGGGCTTCGATGACTTGCGCGCCTTTTCGCATGGCGGAAAAATCCTGCCGATTTTCGGTTCGCCGGCAACGCTCGCCGGGCTGCGGAGCGCGTTCGGGTTTGCCTTCGACGGAAAGAACCGCTTCCCCGGCTACCTGCTCCCCGAGGCGCGGCCCGTCGAGGGCGCGTTCCGCCTCGGCGAGACGGAAATCATCCCCCTGCCGGTGCCGCATGGGCGCATCACGACTACGGGCTACCTTTTTGTCCGCGGCGGTCGCCGCCTGCTCGCGTATGTGAACGACTGCAAGGCGGTTCCGGACGAGGTCCGGGCGCAAATCGCGGGCGTGGACACGCTCATCCTCGACGCGCTGCGCCGCCGGGAGCATCCCACGCACATGAGTATCGCCGAGGCGCTGGAGACCGCGGCGGCGATCCGACCGCGGCAGACATTTTTCACGCATCTCTGCCACGACCTCGGTCACGCGGAGACGGAGGCGGACCTGCCGGAGAGTGTGCGCATCGCCACGGACGGGATGAAAATCATGCTGTGAAAAAGTGGATCGTGTTCGCCATTTTTCGCACGCCCGCGTATTTCCGCAGCCGCCTATGAAAGTCATCCGTGCCCCGTGGATTCGCTGCCGTGCCGACGAGGTGGACGCCGTTCCGTTCACCTTGGAATGGCGGGGTCGCAAGTTCCAGTTGCTCGCTTATTCGGAGAAGGAGGCCGCCGATTGGTGGCGAGGACTTTCCGAGCACGAGCGCGAGGCCGCGATGGGCTTGATCGATGACGATTCGGAAGACTCCCCCGGTCTCTTCTGACCCGCCAAACCCGTTTCATTCAATCGTGCGCTGCCAGGTTTTGGTCTTGACCGTCTTCGCCGCAACTCCAAGATGCGCCCTTCTTTTTGCCGGAAACGGCCTTTTTCAACCGCATGCCCGACAATCTGGGAACAATAATTTGGACGCTTTGCTACACCGCCGTACTGCTTGGAATTTCCATGTACGGTCTGCATCGCTATCTCATCGTTTATCTTTTTCTGAAGAATCGGCGGAACGTCCCGCAGCCCCTCGCCAAGCTGGCGACGCTGCCCCGGGTCACGGTTCAGTTGCCCATTTTTAACGAGCTCTACGTCGTCGAGCGCCTGCTCGATTCCGTCTCCAAGCTCGACTACCCGCACGACCTGCTCGACGTGCAGGTGCTGGACGATTCCACGGATGAAACGCGCGAACTCGCGACCAAGCTAGTGGATGCGCTCAAAGTCCGCGGCTACGACATCACGCATATCCACCGCGTGGATCGCACGGGGTTCAAAGCGGGTGCTCTCGAAAATGGCCTGCAGTCTGCGAAAGGCGAATTCATCCTCATCCTCGACGCGGATTTCGTCCCGACGCCGGACGTGCTGAAGCGCACGGTGGACTATTTTTCCGACCCGAAGGTCGGCATGATTCAGACGCGCTGGGGCCACCTGAACCGCACCTACTCGATGCTCACGCGCGTACAGGCGATGTTCCTCGACGGCCACCTGCTCCTCGAGCAAACGGGTCGCAACCGCTCGGGCCGCTTCATCAATTTCAACGGCACCGCGGGCATCTGGCGGAAGTCGTGCATCGTCGAAGCTGGCGGCTGGCAGCACGACACGCTCACCGAGGATCTCGACCTCAGCTACCGCGCGCAGATCAAGGGCTGGAACTTTATTTTCCTCCCCGATCTCGTCACGCCCGCAGAGTTGCCGGTGGACATGAACGGCTTCAAATCCCAGCAGCATCGCTGGACGAAGGGCAGCATCCAGACGTGCAAAAAGCTGCTCCCCGCCGTCTGGCGCGCCGAGCTTCCGCTGAAAGTGAAACTCGAGGCGACCGTGCATCTCACCTCGAACTACGCGTTCCTCCTCCTCGCCGCGATCTGCATCCTCATGCACCCCGGCGTCGCCGCGACGACGAACGGCAGTTGGGGAATCTGGCGCACGATCCTGATTGATATCCCGATTTTCATCACCGGTTCGCTCCCCGCGATCGTCTTCTACATCGTCTCCCAGCGCGAACTCTACCCGCGCTCGTGGCTGCGCGAAGTGCTCTATCTGCCCGCGCTCCTCGCCCTCACGTGCGGCCTCGCGGTGAACAACGCGTGGGCCGTCCTTCA
>JBBQJR010000142.1:0-7838 GCA_038326125.1 Chthoniobacterales bacterium | reverse complement strand
GTTTCTCCGCCGCCTTGAAAATCGCCTTCGGCAGCGCGGCCCGCTTTTTGTCGATCTGCTTGAGCAGGTGATATTCCTGCGACTTCTTCGCCGCTCCGTGCAGGACCCGAAGATCGTGCAGCAGTCCGAGTCGGCTCGCGAGCCGGTCGGCGTCGCGGCGGCGCGCCGTCATCGCATTGAGCGGCTGGAGGACTTGCGATTGATAAAAGAGGTCCTTCACGAGCCGCCGCCATTGGTGAAAGGCGCGGGGATGCGGCTGGCGTTGGCACGCCTTCATCGCCTTGCGGCCGGCGCGGTAGGCATGCACGTAGCGCGCGAACACGTCCTCCCACGAGAGCGCGGTGAACGTCATCTTCGCGATCAGGCGGACGAGGCGGCTGGCGTCCACTTTGGCTTTCTTGACCTGGCCCGCGTGATGCGGCGCGAGCTTTTCCGCGGCGGCGGATGCGCGGCGGCCGGCAAACTTCGCGCGCAACGCCGCGATCATTTGTGCGTCGCGGATTTCGCCGAACACGTCCTTCAGCGTTCCCGCCAGTGTGTGCGCCGCTTTGCGCGAACGCTTCGTTGCGCACGTCTTGAGCAGCAGCAAAATGGCGCGCAAATTTTTCATCCGCGTTCGCAGCGAGTGAATCGCGCGGTTCGGGCGAATCGGAATGGCGTCGAGATCACGCCGCGCCTCCTCCGCCAAGTGCAGCAGCACGAGGCGGAATCTCCCGGAAAGCTCGGTGCCGCTCGGCTGGCGCTCCTTCATGCGGCGCATCGTTGCCGGTCTGCCGTGTCGGTCAACCTTGATCCGTCCGCCGTCTCCGCCAGTCGCGCGACCGCCTCTGGGATGTCGCGAAAATGTCACATGCACCGCGCGGCCCCGGAACTGCGGGCGGCGGGGAAAAATCACGCCCAGCCTGCGCCAACCGCGATGGCTTCGCTCGCGAGCAGCACGGGGATGCCGCTGCGGACGGGAAAAAACCACGCCTCATCCGCGGTGAGCAGGCCGTCTGCAAATGCTTCCGCGATGTCGCCGCCGCGCGTGTGCAGAACACCGGCGCGCTGACTTTCCTGCAGCGCGCGCACGAGATTTTCCGGCGCAGCTTTCATCGCCTGCGCGGAGATCGGGCACCGCAGCAAATCGATCGGAAAACTCATCGCCGTTGCGCCCGAGCGATGCAGTTCATGTGCGCGACAGCGAGTGGAACACAGGCTTCCAGCCGGTGCGGACGGGAGGCATCCTGCCTGCCGTGACAGCTCGGTTTGGTGCGCGCTTTCCGCAGGCTGGAAGCCCGCGGTTCGCACCGGCTGGAAGCCGGTGTTCCGGCGTTTCTCGCGCTTCGCAACGGCATTGCTCCGGATCAGTATTTCGGCAGCGTGGCATCAATGCGGTCGGCCCAGTCGAGCAGTCCGCCCGCGACATTCCACACGCGCGTGAAGCCCGCCTCGTTGAACATCTTCACCGCGTGCGCGCTCCGTGCGCCATTTTTGCAAATGAGGATCACATCCTCCGCGCTGTCGAATTCGCTCAGACGCGCGGGCAGTTTCGCCATCGGGATCAGCTCGCTTTTTTCCAGCCGGCAGATGTCCCACTCGAACGGTTCGCGCACGTCCACGAAGCGGAACTTCGCGCCGCCATCGAGCTTCGCTTTCAATTCTTCGACGCTCACATGCGGGACGCGCGCGTCCTCCTCCTCGCGCTTTTTTGCCTGCGGGATTCCGCAAAATTGATCGTAGTCAATGAGGTCGGTGATCGTCGGATGCGCGCTGCACACGGGGCACTTCGGATCCTTGCGCAGCTTGAACTCGCGGAACTTCATCGCGAGCGCGTCGAACGCGATGAGCCGCCCGATGAGCGTGTCGCCGATGCCGCAGATTAGCTTCACCGCCTCGATCGCCTGGATGACGCCGATGATGCCCGGCAGCACGCCGAGCACGCCGCCCTCCGCGCAAGTCGGCACCATGCCCGGCGGCGGCGGCTCGGGGAACATGCAGCGGTAGCACGGCCCGCCGAGGTGCGGCGCGAAGACCGTCGCCTGCCCGTCGAAGCGAAAAATGCTGCCGTACACGTTCACCTTTTTCGTGAAGGCGCAGAGATCGTTCGTGAGGTAGCGCGTCTGGAAATTGTCCGTGCCATCAATGATGATGTCGTACGGCTCCGCGATCTTGCGCGCATTCTCCGAGGTGAAATACGTCTCGTACAGGTCCACCTGCACGTTCGGATTGATGTCGCGGATCGTCTCGCGCGCCGACTTGCACTTGCTGCGGCCCACGCTCTTTGTCCCGTGGATGACCTGCCGCTGGAGGTTCGAAAAATCCACGACATCATTGTCCACGATGCCGATGCGCCCGATGCCCGCCGCCGCGAGGTAGAGCAGAATCGGCGAGCCGAGCCCGCCCGCGCCGATGCACAGCACGCTCGCGGCCTTCAGCTTTTTCTGCCCGTCGAGCGTGACTTCCGGCATGATGAGGTGCCGCGAGTAGCGCGCGATTTCGTCGTTGCTGAACTCGATGCGCTCCGTGCGCGAAGGGTCAATGATGCTGGGCAATGGCATGGCGTTGGTCTTTCGGAAAAGGGCGCGACACTAGTCGTGCGCGGGCAGGAGGCAAGTGACGAGGGGCGCAGCAGCAGGGCTGACGCATCAAAGCCTGCAATCTGGTGCGAGGCGGCGGCACAAAGGAGGCGAGGCTTTCAACCTCGCGCGGGCGTGCGCAGCGAGGTGGTGGGAGCGGCGTGTGAAATTCGTGGGGCGGGCAAAGTGTGGGTGATATTTGCTCCGCGCCCGCCCGCCGCTGCGCCTATCCTCCCGCGCGAGATTGGAAATCTCGCCTACTTTGTTCTGCCGCTTCACGGTTCCTGCCGCCTTGTTTTGCTGAGGCAGCCCTGGGCGTCGCAGCCACTCGCCAGCGAGCGCGATTTCTGCCACACCCGCGCCATGCTCAACACCATTTGGCTCGCCCTCGTGCTCGTCGCCGTGCTCGTCGGCGGCTTCACGGGACGGCTCGAGCAGATGACCGAGGGCGCTTTCGCCACCGCGGCGGATGCCGTGATGAAAATCGCGCTGCCGCTCATCGGGCTCATGGCGATCTGGCTCGGCATCATGCGCCTCGCGGAGCGCGCGGGCTTCGTGCAATTGCTCGCGCGTGCGCTGCGACCGGTGATGCGCCGCCTTTTTCCCGAAGTGCCCGCGGAGCACCCCGCGATGGGCGCGATGGTCATGAACATGTCCGCCAACATGCTCGGCCTCGGCAATGCCGCGACGCCGCTCGGCCTGCGCGCGATGGCGCTGCTGCAAAAGCTGAATCCGCACCCGACCGTCGCGAGCAATGCGATGGTCACCTTCCTCGCCGTGAACACCGCGAGCCTGCAGCTCATCCCGACCACCGCGATCAGCATCCTCGCCGTGCAGGGCGGAAAAAGTCCGTCGAACATCGTCATGCCCGCGATCCTCGCGACGGCGATCGCGATGACGTGCGGCGTGCTCGCCGCGCAGATACTTTCGCGGCTGCGGATTTTCCGCGTGCAGCCCGAGGCCGAGCCCGACGCCGCCGCGCCCGCGAGCGCCGCAGCCGGGGAGGAGATCGCGGCGGAGAAAATCGAGCCGCGCCCGCTGACCCGTGCGGGCGGCGTGATGCTCGCGCTGTTCGTCCTCGCGTTCGTGTGGATGCTCTTCGCGCTCGTGTGGCCCGCGAGTGCGGATGCGCTGCCCGCGATGCTCGGCGCGAAATGGCGGCACGCGATTTTCTGGCCGGACCTCGGCACCGTGCAGCGCGTGCTGCGCGCGATCTCGATGCTCGCGGTGCCGTTTCTGCTCGCCTTCATCCCGCTCGCGGCGGCGCTGCGCGGGGTGAAAGTGTACGAGCAGTTTTGCGAGGGCGCGAAGGAAGCCTTCGGCACGGCGCAGCGGATCATTCCCTTCCTCGTCGCGATGCTCGTGGCGATCCGCTTGCTGCGCGATGCGGGCGTCGTGCAGATGGCGACGGATGCGCTGCGTCCCGCGCTGGACGCGGTGCATTTCCCCTCCGATCTCCTGCCGCTCGCAGCGATGCGCCCGCTCAGCGGTAGCGCGTCGCAGGGCATCTTCGTGGACCTCGTGCGGACACACGGCGCGGACTCGATGATCGCGCGCATGGCCGCGACGATTTACGGCAGCACCGAGACGACGTTCTACGTGCTCGCGGTTTATTTCGGCAGCGTCGGCATCCGCAAAACGCGGCACGCCGTCGCCGTCGGCCTCACTGCCGATTTGATTGCGACCGCGTGCGCGATCGCCGCGTGCCGACTGCTCCTGTGAGCGGCGTTATTTTTTCCCAGCAAGCTCCGCGTTCGTGAGGTGGCCGGCTTTTTTCACGAAGGCCTGCCCCTCGGCACCGAGCATGAATTCCACAAAACGCCGCGCTTTTCCCGACGGCTTGCGCGAGGTCGCGATGACCAGCGGGCGCGCAAATTCGTAGCGCCCGCTCGCGATGTTTTCGGGCGTCGGCTCGACGATGGTTCCGTCCGCACGCCTGAGCCCGAGCGCGTGAATCGCCGCGGGGCGCGGCGCGCCGTAGCCGAGCACGGAGATCGAGCTGCCGTTGTATTCCACGGCCGTCGTCACGTCGCTGGAATCGCCGAGCACCTCGGCATCGTTCGGCGGCGCCTTGCGCGCGTCTTCGTAGAGGAAAAGCATGAGCAGTTCCCACGCGCTCGTGCGCACGTCGCGGTTGAAAAAAACGATCTTCCGATCCTCGCCGCCGAGCGCTTTCCAGTTCTTCGTGCGCTCCTCGTAGATGGCGCGCAATTGCTCGCGCGAGATCGCGTGGACACCGCTGTCCCACACGCGCGCCGGCACGACGATGAGCAGCGCCTGCATGCCGAATTGCGCCTCGGCAAAGCTTTTCTCCGGCCAAAACGCGTGCTCGTGCGGCGTGATCTTCCGGCTCAGCAGCGCGACCTCCGCCACGTCCTCCGCGATGGCGCCCACCGCACCGCCGCTGCCGCCCTCGGTCATCACGCGGAACTCGAGTCCCGTGTCCTTTTTGATCTGCTCCGCCGCGGCGGTCACCGCCTCCGCCGCCGCCTGCGCGCCGCGGATCGAGATCATTTCGTCGGCGCGCGCGGAGCCCGCGAGGGTGAGGGCGGCGGCAAAAAGGGCGGGGAAAAATCGGGTCATGGCGTGGGAAAAATGCGGACGCACTTTCGCCGGTCCGCGGCCTTTGGCAAATCCTGCGCGCGTCACTTCAGGCCGGTGCGCTCGCGAATGACGGCGATGCGTTCGCCGGCAAATTTCCGCTTCTCCGCGGAGAGCATGGGATCGGCGGCGGCGGCGCGCAGGTGCTCGAGCGCGAGCGGCGCGTGCGTGGCGTCGTCAGTCGCGGCGTGCGCGTGCGCTTCGCCGAGGAAAAATTCATACTCCGCCGCGGGCCGGCTCTCCTCGCGCGCGAGCGCGATCAGCCGCGTGAGCGCCGCGATCTCGACTTGGATTTGCTTTGCCTCATGCGCGAGCTGCGCGTGCTGCCACAGCCGCACGGGCTCCTCGGGCAGCAGCGCATTCAACCGCGTGGAAAATTTGAACGCGTCAATGTTGTGATGCGTCGCGCGCATCGCGACGATTTTCGCGGAGAGCGCGGGGATGAAATCGGGGTTCTTCGCGAGCGCGCGATCCGCGAGCGCCTCCGCCTCGATCCAGCGGCCGAGCGAAATCTGGTACGTCGCGAGCCCGCCGAGCACATCGATCGAACGGCCGTCGAGCGCATCCGCCTCGTCGAGCCAGCGTTTCGCCGCGTCCACCTGCCGGATGGCGAGCATTTTTCCCGCAGCCATCGCGAGGAAAGTCGCCTCGTCCCGCGCGCGCATTTTTCCGAGCCGCAGGCGGACGGGATCCGCGTCGCCCGGCTGCCAGTCGCGCGCGCCGGTCGCGGTGCGTTTGAATTTGAACGCCCAGTGATCGAGGTACACGAGGTGGAAGTCGCGCTTCGACGGCTCCGGTTCGAGGAGGTGATCGAGCAGGCGCTGGTAGTTGCTCGGGTCGCCGATAAGCAGCAGCGTGTCGAAGCGGAACTGGCGATCAAGCTGGCGGAAGAGCTTCGGATTTTGCGTCGCCTGCAGGAAAGCGCGGTGGCGCGAACTGCCCGCATCGCGATCCTCGGCGGTCAAAATTTCGGGGCGGAATTTTTCCAGCCACGGCAGCGCGAGGCCGTTGAAAAAGAGCGAGTGCGCGCGCACTTCCGCGCAGGCGAGTTCCGGCGTGGCGATCGCGGGCGGCGCCGGGAACCAGCGCGCCGCGATCCCGGGCCACGACCACGCGAGGCCCGCCACTGCGGCGGCGAGGAGTGCGAGCGCGGCGATTTTCCACCGGGCGGATTTTGAGAGGTGCGGGAAGGGCATCGGGAAGCGTGAAGGCTAGCGGCTTTTCCCGCTTGCGTCACGCGGCACCGTGCCTTAGTTGCAGCGCTCCTTTCGGCACCGGGTCGGTAGCTCAATGGTAGAGCAGCGCCCTTTTAAGGCGTTGGTTGCGAGTTCGAGTCTCGCCCGACCCACTCTCTGAAAACGGCAGCGATCTGGCGCCGGTGTCACCACCGCAGCGGTCACGTTTTAATCAGCCGGGCATAGCGGTGGATCGCAGGAAGCGGAGAACGTTTTGAAAGGTCCGGCTGCTGTGCGGGGCGGAACGTTTAGTTCCGAATTCGGCACTCGAAACTCGGCGTCCTTGTCCCGCGGGTCACAGTCCGGAAAAGCCTCCCCGATCAGGCCCAGCTCAGATCGCGGTGCTCGACTCCGGCGAATTCTTCGAGGCTGGCGAGCAGCGCGCGGAGGGTGCGGACGAATTCGTCAGCCTCCTCCTTGAGCGCTTCGACTTTGCCGGCGCGGGCGGTCATTTCGAGGAGCTTGGCGGCGGCCCAGGATTCGCTCGCGTTGAAGGCGCCGACCATTCCTTTGAGCGCGTGCGCCGCCTTGGCGACGGCGTCGGCGTCGCCGGCCGTGACGCCTTGCGCGAGGTCGCCGAGGATCCGCGGGGTGTCATTTTCACGGCAAAGGAGGATGACTTCGCCGAGCATGGCTTTGTCGCCGCCGAGATTTTCCATGAGTGCCTCGGGATCGAAAAGTGGGCGGTGCGGCATTTCGCTGGGGTTCGGGGTGCGGGGGACTGGCTGCGGTTCGGCGGGTGCGGCGACGGCGCGATCGGGCGTCCGAATCGCCTCCGGAATCGGTGCGGGAATTTTCTGCCCGGGCGCGGGCACCCGCCAGATCGCACTCCCGCTGGGAGGCGGGATTTTCCGCGGTTCCAGCGTGCTGGCAGCCGCAGCGAAGACGGCCGAAGTCGGGCTCGCGGCGGTGCTCTTCGCGGCTTGCTGCGCGAGGAACGATTCGCCGGCGGCGCGGTCGGCAAAAAGGTGCGGGATGAGCTGCGCCATCGCGCCGAGGAGTTCGGGCTGGCGCACGGGTTTGGAGACGTAGCCGTCCATGCCGGATTTCACGCATTCGTCGCGGACGCCTTTCAAGACGTTCGCGCTGAGCGCGAGGATCGGCGTGCGGGTGATGCCGCGCATTTTCTCCAGCTTGCGGATGGCGGCGGAGGCCTCGAAGCCGCTGAGGCGCGGCATTTGGAGATCCATGAGGATGAGGTCAAAGTCCTTCGCCTTGTACGCATCCACGGCTTCGGCGCCGTCGTTGGCGAGGGTGACCTTGTGGCCCCAGCCCTCGACGTTGAGCTTCGCGAGGCGCTGGTTGACGGCGTTGTCCTCGGCGATGAGCACCTCGAGCGTGCGCTGCGCCGGAGTGTTGCCATTTTTCGGAACGGACATGCCGCCGTCTTTTTTCGGGCCTTCGAGCGCCTTGGCGACGGCCATGCGCAGTGAGCGCGCGGTGA
>JBBQJR010000141.1:0-7885 GCA_038326125.1 Chthoniobacterales bacterium | reverse complement strand
AAGGGCAGGGGCCGGAGCATTCCAGCGCGCGGCTCGAGCGGTTCCTGCAGCTTTGCGCGGAGGACAATATCCAGGTCGCGAACCTCACGACCTCCGCGCAGTACTTTCACATTCTGCGCCGGCAGATGATGCGCGCCTTTCGCAAGCCGCTCGTGCTGATGACGCCGAAATCCATGCTGCGCCTCGACGCCGCGGCATCGAAGCTGAACGACTTTACCGAAGGCGGATTCCGCGAAATTTTTGACGGCACCGAATGCCTCAACAGCAAGCGTGAGGACGTGACGCGCATCATTTTCAGCTCGGGCAAGGTCTTCCATGACCTGATTAAATTCCGCGACGAAAACCAGATTAGCCGCACGGCATTCGTGCGGGTCGAGCAGCTCTACCCGCTCGACCGGGAGGCGATCAAAGCCGCCATCGCGCAATATCCGAAGGCGAAGAAATTCGTGTGGTGCCAGGAGGAGCCGGAGAACATGGGCGCGTGGCGCTACCTCGCGCCGCACCTGCGCCACCTCGCCGGACAGAGCCCATTTTACGCCGGGCGCGACGAGGCCGCGAGCACCGCGGTCGGCTCGAAAAAAGTGAGCGACCTCGAGCAGGCGCAGCTCGTGCGCCGGGCGTTCGAGATGTAGCCGCGGGTACTTCGCGCCGGTAACGATCGGCTTGTCACCACGATGGCGTTGCTGCATTGCTCCGCTCCCATTTTTCCAAAGAACCCAATGAGTCTCGAAGTAAAAATCCCAGCGGTCGGCGAGTCGGTGACAAGCGGCGTGATTTCCGCCTGGCTGAAGAATGACGGCGACGCCGTGAAGCGCGGCGATGCGCTGCTGACGCTCGACACCGACAAAGTTTCCACCGAAATCACCGCGGAGGTGGACGGCACGCTGCGCATCAAGGCGCAGGCGGGAGCCGAGGTGAAAATCGGCGAGGTCGTCGCGCTGATCGAGGCGGGCGCAGCCGCTCCCGCGGCAGAGTCCGAAGCGCCGGCGGCGAAAGAAACGCCAAAAGCGAAGTCGGAAAAAATTGCTGCCGCAAAACCCGTGGACGAAAAACTGCCGCAAAAAATCGTCGCGGCCGAAGGCGCCCCGGTGCCACCGCCTCCTGCGGAAAAGACCGACACCGTTGCATCGGCGAACGAAAGCCTCGCCGGCATTTCGAAAAACTTCCCGCCGCAGGAAGGCGGTCGCGTGACGCGCAAAAAGCTTTCGCCGCTGCGCCGGAAAATCGCCGCGCAGCTCGTGATGGCGCAGCACACGGCGGCGATTCTCACGACTTTCAACGAGGCCGACATGTCCGGCGTGATGGCGTTGCGCAAGGCGATGGGCGACGACTTTCAAAAGCAGCACGGCATCAAGCTCGGCTTCATGTCGTTCTTCATCAAAGCCGTCGTCGCCGCGCTGAAGGCGGTGCCGCAGGTGAACGTGCGCGTCGAGGGCGACGACCTCATTCAAAATAATTTCTACGACATCGGCGTCGCCGTCGGCACGGAGCGCGGGCTGATGGTGCCCGTCGTGCGCGATGCGCACCGCAAGTCGTTTGCGGAAATCGAGCGCGATCTCGTCGGCTACGCGGTGAAGGCGCGCGAGGGGAAAATCGGCATGGAGGATTTGTCCGGCGGCGTCTTCACGATCAGCAATGGCGGCATCTACGGCAGCCTGCTGAGCACGCCGATTTTGAATCCTCCGCAGAGCGGCATCCTCGGCATGCACAAGATTCAGGAACGCCCCATCGCCGTGAACGGCGCGGTCGTCGTCCGGCCGATGATGTATCTCGCGATGAGCTACGATCACCGCGTGGTGGATGGTCGCGAGGCGGTCACGTTCCTCGTGCGCGTGAAGGAAGCCATCGAGCAGCCTTCGCGGCTGCTGCTGGAAGTATGAGCGCCGCGCATTCCGCGCGATGAAAGATCAGCTCCGGCTCGCAGCCGCGCTCGAAAGCGCGACGGCCGCATTGATCGCGGAGATGAACGCCGCCGGGCACTGGACGGGCGAGCTTTCATCGAGCGCTCTCTCGACCGCGACGGCAGTCGTCGCGCTGGCAAAAGTGGATGCCACCGCCCACGCCACACTCATCCGCGGCGGATTGCGCTGGCTCGCGGAAAATGCGAACGCCGACGGCGGCTGGGGCGACACCACGCGCAGCAAGTCGAACCTCTCGACGACCGCACTGTGCTGGGCCGCATTCGGCGCGGCGAACGCTGACGCCGAATTTTCCACCGTCGTGCAAAACGCCGAGACGTGGCTGCGCGAACGTAGCGCCGACGATTCGTCGGCACACCGTGCGCAGAGCGAACCCGCGCTTCCGGCCCGCACCGGCGCCACTGCATCGTGGCGCACTGCGCTGCTGCCCTCCGCCATCGCGCGTCGCTACGGAAGGGATCGCACTTTCTCCGTGCCGATCCTCATGACGCTCGCGCTCTCCGGCCGCCTCGGCACGGACGGCTGGCGGCTCATTCCGAAGCTCCCGTTCGAACTCGCCGCGTTGTCGCACAAATTTTGGGGCGCGCTGCGTCTGCCCGTCGTCAGTTATGCGCTGCCCGCGCTCATCGTCATCGGCCAGGCGATCCATCACCACGCGCCGACGCGGAACCCGCTCACGCGATTTTTGCGCGCGCTCACGCGCAAAAGAACTCTGCGCGTGCTGGCGACATTGCAGCCTGCAAATGGCGGTTTTCTGGAAGCCACACCGCTCACGTCCTTCGTCACGATGGCGCTTGCCTCAATGAGTCTGGCGTCGCACGTCGTCGCGCGGAAGGGCGCGGAGTTTCTCGCCGCCTCCGCGCGCGCGGACGGGAGCTGGCCGATCGACACGAACCTCGCGACGTGGACGAGCACGCTCGCGATCAAAGCGCTCGCGCATCAGCCCGGCGCAATTTCTCCGGATCAAAATCACGCGCTGCGCGCGTGGCTGCTCGGCCAGCAGTGGCGCGCGGAACATCCTTACACGCACGCCGCGCCCGGCGGCTGGGCGTGGACCGACCTGCCCGGCGGCGTGCCCGACGCCGACGACACGTCCGGCGCGCTGCTCGCGCTGAAGCACCTCGGCCCGCCCGATGCCGCGACCCGCGCCGCCGCGCTCGCCGGCATGCACTGGCTCCGCGGTTTGCAAAATCGCGACGGCGGCATCCCGACATTTTGCCGCGGCTGGGGCGCGCTCCCGTTCGATCGCAGCTCGCAGGATCTCACCGCGCACACGCTGCGCGCGTGGAATGCGTGGCGCACCGAACTGGATCCGCGCGACCGCCCCGCGCTCGTGCGCGCGATGAGCCGCGGGCTCGGATATTTGCTCCGCACGCAGCGTGAAGATGGCGCGTGGGTGCCGCTGTGGTTTGGCAATGAGCACGCGCCGCACGATGAAAATCCGCTCTACGGCACCGCGCACGTCGTCGTCGCGCTGCGCGAACTTTCCGCCTCCGGCATGGCACCCGCGCTCGGACCGGCGACGCGCGGAGCGGCTTGGATCGCGGCCTCGCAAAACGACGACGGTGGCTGGGGCGGTGTGCGCGGCGCGCCGTCGAGCGTCGAGGAAACAGCGCTCGCCATCGAGGCGCTCGCCGGCACTTCGCACGCGGACAGCGTGGCCCGCGGAGGCGCGTGGCTCGTCGCACGCGTCGAATCCGGCGCATGGCGCGAGCCTTCGCCGATCGGCTTCTACTTTGCGAAGCTCTGGTACCACGAGCGGCTCTACCCGCTCATCTGGACCGTCGCCGCGCTCGGCCGCGTGAGCACCACCGAACTGAAGGGAATCAGCAATCCGAATTTCGCGGGTGTTGCCTCGTAGCGTAGCTCTCCAGAACTGCGCAGCTCTGGAGAGCTGCGCTACTTCGCGCTGCCCGCGACTACCGCATCGTCGCGGTACATGTCCGCATTGCTGCCCTCAAACTCCGCCTTCAGCCGCACGCGAAATTTGCTGAGATCGATCAGCTCCCAGTGCGTGAAGACGACTTCCGCGCCGGTCTTCTCGTGCTCGATGCCAACGATGAGGTGGTGCGCGTCGTCATTCACTTTGTTCGTCTCGCGCTTCGGCGTGAAATAGAACGTGCGCAGCGAACTGCGGCGGCTCGCCTTCGCGTAGAGCTTCGGGTCGAGATAAAGCACGCGTCCGCTGGCCGTGTCCACGAGCCGGATGTCGGGATAGCCGCTGCGCTGGATGCGTCCCGACGCCGTCCTCGGAAAGCCGCACGCGAAGCCTTGGATTTTATTCAGCCGCACGGCGATTTCGTCCTCGAAAAATTTGCTCATCTCATTCACGCGCCGCTGCCGTTTCGCCGGACTGTCCGCGGCGTTCATCTTCACGAGGACCTCATCGAGCACCGTGCCGATGCTTTTCAAAATGCGCGCGGTCTCCGCGTCCGCGCGATCTATCGGGAGCACGCGCTTTTGGGAGGTGGCGCTGATCACGTCGGAAAAGAGAATCCCTTTCAGCGCCGCATCCTCGTCGAGCAGCCACGGGATGAGCTGCCGCATCGGCGACGCCTTTTCCAGCGACAGCTTTTCGTCGGCGAAGGCGAGGCTGGTGAATGCGAGGACGAGGACGAGGAGACGCATCTCGGCGGCGTAGCACGGGCGTTTCGGAAAGACGAGAGTGCCGCTTGCCCGCATCATCTCACGGAATTTCCCGGCAACCCTTTTGCATGGGCAGCGCATTTGCGATGGGGAGCTTTTTTTTCGGTGGGGAGCGCATGCTTCCAGCGCGCAGGGTCCGGCATCCCTGCCGGACTCGGGTGTGCATCCTGCACACGGCGTTCCGCGCGCAGGATGCACGCGGCGTGCGCGCAGACGTGCGTGCTGGAAGCGCGCGCTCCCCGACCGGTCACACAATCCCGATCGCCTGCTCTGCACACAGGATCGCCTGCGCGAGCGTGCTCTCGTCGCGTGCGTGGATGGTGAGCAGCGGATCGCCGGCCTTCACGCGTGTGCCGGTCTTCACGATGCCGGAGATGCCGACGGCGAAATCAATCGCATCGCTCGACTTTGAGCGGCCTGCGCCGAGCGCGATGCACGCGCGGCCGATCAGTCCCGCGTCCATGCGCGTGAGCGTCCCGTCGCGCGGCGCGGGCACGCGGTGACCGATCGGTGCGGCGTGGATTTGAAGAATGCGCTCCGTGTCTGCCGCGCGCCCGCCCTGCGCCTCGACGAGTTCGACCCATTTTCGCCAAGCGGTTCCGTCGTCGAGCCAGCGCGCGAGTTGCGCGCGCGGTACATTTGCCACGCGCTCCGCGAGATCGAGCGTGAGGCTCACGAGGTCGTCCGGTCCGCGGCCTTGCAGCGTTTCGACTGCTTCCGCGACCTCCAGCGCGTTGCCCGCCGAGCGACCGAGCGGCTCGCTCATCGGGGTGAGGAGTGCGTCCGTCTGCACGCCGCATTCGCGGCCCGTCGCGCAGAGGGCGGCGGCGAGCGACTCGGCGTCGACGCGATTTTGCATGAAGGCACCGCTGCCGAATTTCACAACAAGCACGAGCCGGTCGAGCGACTCGGCGAGCTTCTTCGACATGATGCTCGCGACGATGAGCGGAATGCTCGGCACGGTCGCGGTCACGTCGCGCAGCGCGTAAAGTTTTTTGTCCGCCGGGCAGAGATTCGCCGTCTGGCCGATCATCGCGACGCCGATGCACGCGAGTTGCGCGGCTGTCTCCTCCTCGCTGAGCGCGACGCGGAAGCCGGGGATGCTCTCGAGTTTGTCGAGCGTCCCGCCGGTGATGCCGAGGCCGCGCCCGCTGATCATCGGCACCCACAGGTCGTCGCACGCGAGCAGCGGCGCGAGGATGAGCGAGACCTTGTCGCCGATGCCGCCGGTGCTGTGCTTGTCCACTTTCGGCGGCGAGCCCGCGGGATGCCGCAGCACGCTGCCGCTCTGCATCATCGCCCGCGTGAGCGCGCCCGTTTCGGCGGGAGTCATGCCTTTGAAATAGACCGCCATCGCCCAGGCGGCGGCTTGGTAGTCGGGCACTTTGCCGCTCGTGTAGCCGCGGATGAACTCCGCGATTTCCTCAGCCCCAAGTTCGCCGCCGTCGCGCTTTTTTTCGATGAAGCTCGGAATGTGCATCGGGATTTATGGCCTAGGATTTTAGACGTAAGAATTGGCGGGAGCACAGCGCGCGGATGGCCGAAGCTTTGCAATGCGAGGCGGCGGGAGCAATGTGCGGCACCATGTTGCGACGCGCGATGAAAGACCTTTCCGATGCGAAGTGGATTTATCTCAAGGGATTTCTGTTCCTGCTCATCGGCATCGTTTCTGCGGCGCTCGTGCTTTTGGAAATGCCCACGCTGCGGGTCGCGGCGCTGCTCGCATTGATGAGTTGGGGTTTCTGCCGCGCTTACTATTTCGCATTTTACGTGATCGAAAAATACGTGGACGGCCGCTTCCGTTTCTCCGGCCTCGGTTCGTTCGCAAAATATCTTTTCAGCCGCCAGCGTTAGCCGGGCAGAAAGCTCCGTGCGCCGGGCCACGCGGACAGCGCGAAAAATTCCGCGAGCGTCGCGGCGACATCGCCGAAGGTTTGGCGCGTGCCGAGCGGCATTGCTTTTCCGCCGTGGAGCACGAGCAGCGGGACTTCTTCGCGCGTGTGGTCGGTGCCGCGCCACGCGGGATCGTTGCCGTGATCGGCGGTGATGATGACGAGATCGTCCGCGCTCACTTTTGCGAGGAACGACGGGAGCCAGCGGTCGAAGCCGAGCAGCGCGTCCGCGTAGCCCGCGAGGTTGCGGCGGTGGCCAAAGAGCATGTCGAAATCCACGAGGTTCGCGAAGAGCAGGCCGTCGAGCGCCGGCCAGATTTTTGCGATGGCCGACATGCCCTCCGCATTCGAGGCAGTGGGCGTGCTTGCGGTGATGCCGCTGCGCGCGAAGATGTCGCTGATTTTTCCGACGCCATGCACGGCGACGCAGGATTCCGCGATGGCGTTCAGCACGGTGCGCGGCGGGAGCATCGCGTAATCGTGCCGGCCCGCGGTGCGCTGGAATGCGCCCGGCTCACCGGTGAACGGTCGCGCGATCACGCGGCCGATGCGCGCGGCGTCGCTGTGGCGGCGCGCGATTTGACAAATCTCGTACAGGCGCGCGAGCGGTACGATGGATTCGTGCGCGGCGATTTGCAGCACGCTGTCGGCGCTCGTGTAGAGGATCGGTTTGCCGGTGCGCAGGTGCTCCGCGCCGAGTTCGTCGAGGATGACGGTGCCGCTGCGCGGAAAATTGCCGATGAACTCGACGCCCGCGTCGTGCTCGATGGCGTGAACGAGCGCGTCTGGAAATTTCTCGAAAACCGTGAACGGTTCTTCGAGCACTGCGCCCGCGATTTCCCAGTGGCCGGTCGTGGTGTCCTTGCCCGCGCTGCGCTCGCGCATTTTTCCCCAGCTTGCCCGCGGCGTCTCCCCGCTCGCGTGATTCAGGATCGCGGCGAGGCCGAGGCGTTCGAGATTTGGCAGCGAAAATCCCGGCGTGTGATCGTAGATATGGCCGAGCGTATCCGAGCCCGCGTCGCCGTACGCCGCGGCATCGGGCGCGCCGCCGCAGCCGACGCTGTCGAGGATGAGAAGAAGCGCGCGCATGATTCAGAGTGCGCTTTGCTTCTGCGAAAAGCGGGCCGGATCGCGCTGCGGGATGAACGGACGCGGGAGGAACATTGCGAGGGGAAGTGTCGTCAGGTTCATCACGCGTGCCGAGCGTGGCAGGCGCACACTTCGTCTGCGATCCGTTTTCAAGGGACGCGCGACTCGGGACTTTCGGGACACCGTGAAAATGTCGCCGAGTTCCGTGCCGGAGCGGTGATCATCGGGTAGGGCGGGTATGTTACCCGCGGTGCCGGGTGTTCAACCCGGCACAGCGGACGTCATTGGACGTGCGACGCCGGGAGACGTCCGCCGGGTGCCGGGCAGAATGCCCGGCAC
>JBBQJR010000140.1:0-7928 GCA_038326125.1 Chthoniobacterales bacterium | reverse complement strand
CCACGCAGGCGCACGCGAAGTAGCCTCAGTCGGAGATCGTCACGCTGTCGGCTTTGCCGGTGCTTTGGCTGTTCATGGCGCTCGTGAAAATCTTGGTCAGCGAATCCTTGCTGCCGACCCGATATTCAATCGTCCGCGCGTGCGTGGTGACCGGATAGCTCTTCACGACTTTCTTCCACGAATCGCTGCCGCTGCGCTCGGCGGCATCCGTGAGCATGCTCTGCACTTTCCCGAGCGTCGCCGCGCCGATGCCGCCGGGCCCGGCGGTGACGGCGGGTTCGATAAAGTAGAAGCGCAGCGCGAATTGCCCGGCGGTGTCGAGGTTCACCTCCGTCACGCGAGCCGCGCCATCCACGATGTACTCGTGCGTGCTCACGCTGAGAATCGCGGAGACGAGGACCTGATAAGTGCCGCCGGGCAACGTGCATTTCCAGAGGTTGCGCGTGGGCGTCGCCGTCGCGGCGGCCGCGGCGGTGGAGACGCCGTTTCCGCTGTTCGAGGAGGTGCCGGTGCCGCCGGAATTTTGGGCAATCGCGGCGGAGGCGGCGAGGAGGAGCGTGAGAAAAATGCGCATGGGGAGTGAGTGTTGAAACAAGCGAAGCGGCTGGGTGCGCGGTGCGCAATCACTTCATTGCGGCACTTCGACTTCCGGTTGCGCAACAGATTTCAATTCCCAGTCCCACGGCTTCCAGCCGCGCCGCCGCCATTCCATGATGAACGGCTCGTGCAGCGCATTCACGGAGTCGCGCGCATAAATCGCGAGCGGGCTGCCGAGACCACGCAACGTGATTTTTTCCGCGAGCAGCCAGCCTCCCGCCTCCTCGCGCAGTCCACGTGGATTGCGGACGATCGTGAGTATCGCAAACTGGTCGAAAACCTCGCGACAGCGCGCGCTCACCGCCGCACGATCCTGCTTCCAGCGGTCGCGATAATCGCCCGCGATCATCCCCGCCAGCGCGTCGAAATCGCGCCGCTCCACCGCCGACAGAAGCCTTGCCTGCGCGCGGGGAATCTGCCGTGCTGGCGCGAACCACCAGCGCAGCCCGAGCGCCGCGAGGACGACCGCCACTCCGAACGACCACGTTTTCATTTTCCGATTCATGAGCAAATCGCATCCGAGTTATCAGCAAAACGTCGCAGGCATCCTGCGCCGTCGCGATGGAAAAATCCTCATTTGCGAACGGGCCACCATCCGCGGCGCGTGGCAGTTTCCCCAGGGCGGCGTGGATGCGGGCGAGACGACCGCGCAGGCGCTGGTGCGCGAGCTGGGTGAGGAGATCTCGCTCGAGCCAGGCGACTTCAAAATCGTCAGTCAGCGCGACGGCTACCGCTATCTTTTTCCGGGTGGGAAAAAGCGCGGTCACGACGGGAAGGCGCAGACGTATTTTCTCTGCGAGTTCCTGGCGGACGACGCGAAAATCAACGTGGAGACCGAGCACGCGGAGTTCCGCGCGTGGAAATGGATCGCGCCTTCGGAATTCCAGAAAAAGTGGCTGCCCGAAATGAAGGCGGACGTTTACACCGCAGTCTTCCGGGATTTCTTCGGGGTGGAAATTTGAAGCGCCGACGCGCGCGCAGAACTGAATGGCACCACGGCTGATTATTGAGTGGGCATCCCTTCCGAAGTCTGTCTAACGTTCGAGTTAGTCGGCACGCGCGGTTCTGTCCTCGTATGATGGGAAGTCCTCGGGTGCCCTTGCCGAATTCCCAAATCATTTTTATCATGCCCGCAGATCCCGATCACCACTGGCTCCAGACCGCTGCAAACGATCTGAACAACCTCCTGCAAGTCATTTCCGAGTCGTCCAACGCGCTCGAAAATATTTGCGAGTCCAGCCTCGAAGGCATGCGCTACTTTGCGTTTCTGAAGAGCAGCGTGGAGCGCGCCAAGCAGGTCACCGCGCAGCTCGCCACAAAGCTCGGCGGCCAGCCGATGCCTGCAGCCGAGCAGAAATCCGACGAAGCCACCGCTGCGGCCAAGCGACCGGTCGTCCCGATCGAAAATCCCGCGGGCACGCGCGAGTTAATCCTCATTATCGACGACGAGGCGCTCATCGTGACGCTCGCCAAACGGATGCTCACGGACGCGGGCTATCGCGTCGTCACTTCCGCCGAACCGTTCCAAGCACTCGAGATTTTCAAGCAGCTCAAGGACGAGGTGGACCTCGTGATTCTCGATTTCACGCTCCCGATCATGGACGGCTCCGAGGTGTTCGATGCGCTGCGCAAAATCACGCCCACGGTCGCGGTGATGCTCAGCAGCGGCTTTGCCGAGCAAGACAAAGTCCGCGCGATGCTGAGCCAGGGCCTGCGCGGTTTTCTGCCGAAGCCCTACACGCAGGAAAAACTCCTCGCCCAGGTCCGCTCGACGCTGGACGCCATCCGCACCGGCAAGGCTGGCGAACGCCGCGCGCCGTAGCGCTCGCGAGAGCACGGGCTGAGTTTCGCGCCGGTCACTCGTTGGACAGATTTGGCCAGAAGTCCCGACGCTTGCATCACCGCGGCTATGAGTGGCACCCGTCTCGCAGTTTATTTCGCCCGGGCCGCCGTGGTCTTCTCGCTGGACGCCGTGGTCGGCGGGCGGGTGAGGTCGATCAGGTCTTTGAGAATGTTAATGCTCTCGTTGCGAATCGGATCGACTTTCGCCGCCGCGTCTTCCGCCGCGAGCTCACCATCATCATCGTCGCCGTCCGCGGGTTTCTCATTTTTCTTCGCCGCGGTTTCTTTCTCGCTCTTCTTTTCTTTCTTCAACTGAAGTTCAGGAACCGCAGCGTTGTCCAAAGTCAAGGCATACACCGTTTCCTCCGGCAGCTTATGTTTTGCGCGCTCGGCGTTCCGCATCTCCTTCCTGTTCTTGTCCTCGTCGAGTTCTGCACGGCGGACTTTTTCGTTGAGCGAAACTTTGTTTTCCGCGACACGACTTTTCATCCGCGCCATGTCTTCGACGACCCAGCGAAATTCCGCATCCGCCGCGACCCGGGCCGCGGAACGCTGCTTGAGTTCCGGTTTGAAGAGCGGCTGCTCCCACTTGTCGTAGGCCACCGGCTCGATGGTGTCGTACGGCATCGGGTTTTTCAGCGCGACTTCGCCAATGTCTGCCTGATCCCAGAGCGACGGCAACTTCACATCAGCCATGACGCCCTGCAATTGCGTGGAACCGCCGGAAATCCGGTAGAATTTCTGAATGGTCAGCTTGAGCGCGCCAGCCTCGTTGCCCGTGGCTTTTCCGCTCAGCGAAAGCGGAATGATGTTCCCGAGTTCCACCATCGTCTGCACCGTGCCTTTGCCAAAAGTCGTCGAGTCGCCGACGATCACCGCGCGGTTGTAGTCCTGCAGTGCCGCGGCAAAAATCTCGCTCGCCGACGCGCTCAGTTTGTTCGTCACCACCAGCATCGGGCCATCGTAATACAGCGTCTTGTCGCGTTCGCGGAGCACGGAGTTGCGATTGTTGCTGTCGCGCGCCATCACCACCGGACCGCTCTTGATGAAGAGTCCAGTGAGATTCACCGCCTCCTCGAGCGAGCCGCCGCCGTCGCGCCGCAGATCCATCACCAGCCCCTCAATGTGCTCCTTCTTGAGCCGCTCGAGCAGCACGAGGATGTCCTTCGTCGTGCTCTTGCCCCCGGTCTTTTGCATGTCTGCATAAAAGGATGGCAGGATGATCCAACCGACGCGCATGGGGGTGCCGTCCGCTTTTTTCCGCTCGATGAGTTCCGCCTTTGCCTCCTGCTCCTTCAGCGTCACTTCCTTGCGGGTGATTTCCACCACCTTGCGGGCCGAGGGGTCCGTCGCATTTGCCGGAATCATCCGCAGCCGGACCACGGTGTCCTCCTTGCCGCGGATCATCTCCACGACTTTGTCGAGCTTCATATCCGCCGTCTCGACAAATTCGCCCTCGCCCTGCGCGACGGCGCTGATGCGGTCCCCGACCTTGATCCGCCCGCTCAGATCCGCCGGTCCGCCAGGGATCAGCTCACGGATTTTCGCGTAGCCTTCCTCGCTCACGAGCACGGCGCCGATGCCCCGCAGTTTCAGGCCGATGGTGATGTTGAAATTGTCGAGCTGCGAGCGGCTCATGTACTCCGAATGCGGATCGTACGTCTCGCACAGCACGCTGAGAAATCCCGCCATCACGTCCTCGCTGGTCTGCTCGTGCAGGCTGCGCAGGAGTTGGTCATAGCGCCGCGTCACGATCTTCACCGGCGGCTCGACTTTGTCGTTCATCAGCGTGCGATCGAGCAATTCGCCCTCGATGCGATCCTTCCAGATTTGATCCGCCTCCGCCGCGTCCTTCGGCCACGGAGCTTTCTGCCGGTTGATCTCCACGCTCCGCGTCCCGCTGAAATCATACGTCTTCGCCAGCAGCGCCTTCACCAACACCACACGATCCTCCACGCGCTTGCGATACACATCGAAAATCTTCAGCGACGGATCGAGGTCGCCGACCATGATGCTATCGTCCAGCGTCGTCGCATACTTCGCGGAAAATCCATCCACGTCCTTCTGCGTGAAAAAGAGGTGATTGTAGTCCAGCCGCTCGAGGTAATTTTTCAGGAGCTGCCGCGACACCGAGTCGTCCAGCCGGCGCCGGCTGTAGTGCGCTTTCTCGAGCAGTTCGCCCACGGTCTGTGCGACCTTCGGCGCGATTTTTTTGAAGTCCGCCTCATTTGCGCCCCGCGCAAATGGAGACAGAACCACAGAGGCAACCACGGGCACAATCAAACAGCGGAGAACGTTCATGGGAATTTTGGTAAAACCGGCCTGCAAGCTTGGCAGAGTTCGCCCGGAGCGCAAGGCATTCGCGGGGCGAATTCGCAATGCCGCGCGTCGCGCACTGGACACGTCCGCCGCGCCGCACGAGTGTCGCGGTCCGACATGGAAATCGACGTTCACACCGGCGGCATCTTCGACACGAACTGCTTCTTTCTCCCCGCGCACGGCATCCTCATTGATGCCCCGCAGACCGCGCTCGCGTGGCTGCAAAAGCGCGGTCATCGCGTGCGCACGCTGCTGCTCACGCACGCGCACATTGACCACGTCTGGGACGCCGCCGCCATCCGCCGCGAGCACGGCTGCCGCGTCGGCTATCATGTAGATGGCGTCGAAATGCTCACCGAGCCGGGCTTCTTCAAACGCTTCGACATGAACTGGGAAATCGAACCCGTCTCCGCGGATTTCCTGATCGGGGAAGCGCCGAGTTTCACCGTCGAGGGACTGGACTTCCAAGTCCTCCTCGTGCCCGGCCACTGCCCCGGCAGCCTGTGCTTCTTCGATAAAAGTGAGCGCATCCTTTTCGGAGGCGACGTGCTTTTCGCTGGCAGCGTCGGACGCTCCGATCTGCCCGGCGGCGATCACGAATTGCTCATCACCGGCATCCGCACAAAACTGTGGCCGCTCGGCGACGACGTGAAAGTGCTCCCCGGCCACGGCCCCGCGACGACCATCGGCATCGAGAAGCGCAGCAACCCGTTCGTCGGCGAGGGGGCGTAGCGCGCCTTGTCTTCCAGCGACGACCGTGCTACCGCACACGCCATGAAGGCACGCATCCGCCAACTCCTCCGCGCCACACCGTTTCAGCCGTTTGTGATCCGCATGGCGGACGGGCGCGAGTATCGAATCGAGCACCCCGACTTTGTGCTCGCAGCCTCCAGCGACGTGCCGCAGATCACCATCGAGGAACTCGACGGCAGTATGCATTTTCTTTCTGCTCTGCTGGTGGTAAGCATCGAGCGCGTGCCCGCCACGCATTCGCAGGCCGCGTAATCAAACGCGTCGCGAAGCTTCGCCAGCCGGCGAACTTTCACCTCTCAACACGCATCACGCCACGGCGGGCACCACGTACGGCTTGCGGTAATCGCGCGTGAGCAGCTTGTCCGCCTCGGCGTTGCCGGTGAATTTTTCCGTCTTCGGATCCATCGTCAGGAATTCGCCCATCGTCAGAGGGTCCTTCGCGATATCCACGTCGTTTTTCGCGAGGTGCTCCTTCATCCGCTCGAAGCTGTCGAGGGCTTCCTTGTTGCCCTTCACTTTCTCGAGAATGGCACCGGGCTCCTGTTTTTTGCCGAGGCGATAGGAGATGTTTGCCGTGTGGCAGAGCGCGCTGCTGAGGTGGCCTTCGAGAATCTCCGCGTTGAGTTCGCCCGCCTTCCGGCTGCGGATGCTGCGCGCCCAGTTTTCGTGATGGCTCCCCTGTTTTTCCGTGCTCTCCGGCGCGCCGGGATCGCTGCCGTCTTTCGGCGCGGGGAAACTGCCGAAGCGCTTCACCATCTTGCCGTCTTTGCCAAAGGCCGCCGCCGCCGTGTAGCTCGGCACTTCGATGTGCCCGTTCTCATATTGCAGATACACGCCGACGCCCGCGTTGCCGCGAAAATCATCCATCTTCTGCGACTTGCTGTCCGTCGGCAGTCCGCGCACTTCAAAAATCAGCGGCGCCTTTTCATACTCATGCATGACGAACATCGTGTTCGGCGTCTCGCCATCATCCACGTAGCCGAGCCGTCCGCCGACGCTCCAGATTTTCGGCGACAGCGCATTTTCGCCCATGAACCACCGCGCGATGTCCATCTGGTGAATGCCCTGATTGCCCAGATCGCCGCAACCCGTATCCCACACCCAGTGCCAATCGTAGTGCAGTTTTTTCCGCATGAGCGGCTTCACCGGCGCCGGGCCAAACCACAAATCCTGATCGATCTCCGCGGGCCACGGCGTCGGGCCGTCCACCTTGCCGATGCTCGGGCGGCGTTTGTAGCACGTGCCGCGCGCCCACACGAGCTTGCCGAGATTTCCCGCCTGCGCCCACGCGACGGCCTGCTGCAGCCCGATGCTCGACCGACTCTGCGTGCCGCACTGCACGATGCGCCCGTATTTTTTCGCCGCCTCCGCGAGCACGCGGCCCTCGAAGACATTGTGCGAGACGGGTTTTTCCACATACGCATCCTTCCCCGTCTGGCACGCCCAGATGCCGATGAGCGCGTGCCAGTGGTTCGGCGTCGCCGTGGAAATGGCGTCAATTTCCTTCGAGTCGAGGAGCTTTCGGACATCGGTGAAAGTGGCAATGTCCTGCCCTTTTTTCGCGAGTGCATCCTTCGCCTTGCCGAGGACTTTTTCATCCACGTCGCACAGCGCGGTGATTTTTACGCCGTTGATTTTCAGCAAGTCGCTGATGTGCGACTGCCCCCGGCCATTGAAGCCGATCACGGCGACGCGGATGTCGCTGCCCGGCGATTGCGAGCGCGCAATGGCCGGAAAGCCGAGCGCCGATGCGGCGAGCGCGGAGGTCTTGAGAAAATGGCGGCGGGAGAGCGAGAGGAGTGACATGGCGGGAGATTGTTTGGTGAGGGGATAATCCGAAACGGAGAGCTGGCTTAAATGGAATCCGCGCGCGGAAGCAAGCGCCGCGCGCGGACATGTCGCGTAGCTCTCCAGAGTTGCGCGGCGGAGAGCAGAGCGCAGCTCAGGAGAGCTACGCTACGCGAGCGCATCGAGCGCCGCGTGATCGATCGTCACGAGCCGCTTCTGCCGCGAGCCGAGGCGCGGGATGCACTGGATGAGCGCCTGCGTGTACGGATGCTGCGGCGCACGCAAAATCTTCGCCGTCTCGCC
This sequence comes from Chthoniobacterales bacterium, assembly GCA_038326125.1. Lineage (GTDB taxonomy): Bacteria > Verrucomicrobiota > Verrucomicrobiia > Chthoniobacterales > Chthoniobacteraceae > SXWH01. The sequence goes on along the minus strand of JBBQJR010000140.1, from coordinate 326 downwards.
GGCCTCGACGATTTTCCCACGGAACATCACCGCGACCTTGTCCGCGAAATCCGAGATGATGCCGAAATTGTGCGTGATGAGGATCACCGCCATGTCGAGCTTGCTCCGCATCTCGCGAAACTGATCCATGATCTGCGCCTGGATCGTCACATCGAGTGCCGTCGTCGGCTCGTCGGCCACGAGAATGTCCGGCTGGCAGCTTAGCGCCATCGCGATCATCACGCGCTGCTGCATCCCCCCGCTGAGCTGGTGCGGATAATCGTGCAAACGCTCGGCGGGATTGGTGATGCCCACAAGTTCCAGGTGTTTGATGATCTCCGCATCCA
>JBBQJR010000139.1:0-7959 GCA_038326125.1 Chthoniobacterales bacterium | reverse complement strand
GCTCATCTATCAGGAGCAAGTGATGCAGGCCGCGCAGGTGCTCGCCGGCTACACGCTCGGCGGCGCCGATCTGCTGCGGCGCGCGATGGGGAAAAAGGACAAGAAAAAGATGGCCGAGGAGCGCATCAAATTCTGCGCGGGCGCGGCGAAGCTGCACGGGATCAAGGAGGACAAGGCGAACGAAGTCTTCGACACGCTGGAAAAATTCGCGGGCTACGGCTTCAACCGCTCGCACTCCGCGGCGTACGCGTGGCTCAGCTACCAGACGGCGTTTTTAAAGGCGAACTACCCCGTGGAATTCATGGCCGCGGTGATGAGCAACGAAGTCTCGAACACGGAAAAGATCAGCGTCTTCGTCGCGGAGTGCGAGAGACTCGGCATCCGGATTCTGCCGCCGGACATCAACAAGAGCGGATTGAAATTTGAACCCGACCATGTGGATGCCGCCGGCGTGGCTGCCGCCAAGGTCGCCCGGAAGGCCGCACTGGCACAGGCTTCCAGCGCGGGCGACGACGGCATTCCCGACAGCGTCGAGCCGGATGCGGACATTCACTTTAACGATCTGTCGGCGGCGCAAAAACTCAGCGCAAAGCCTGAGCCTGCGCCTGCCGCGAGCGCCGCGCCCGCCGCGCCAGAGCGACTCCACCTCGGCGCGATCCGCTACGGCTTGGCGGCGATCAAAAATGTCGGCGAGTCCGCGATGGAGTCCGCCATGAGCGAGCGCGCACGCGGCGGCGCGTTTGCGGGCATCGAGGATTTCTGCGCGCGCGTGGATGCAAAAAAGATCAGCAAGAAGGCCATCGAGTGCCTCGTGAAATCCGGCGCGTTCGACGAGTTCGGCGCGGATCGCGCGACGATGTTTGCGGGCATCGAGGGCGCGATGGCATCGGCGGCCAGCGCGCACCGCGACCGTGCCGCGGGACAGGTCTCGCTGTTTGGCGACATGGGCCCCGTGGCAAAATCCACGGCGGCGCGCAGCGGCCCCACGGTGCCGCCGTGGAGCCTCACGGAGAAGCTCGGCTTTGAAAAAGAGCTGCTCGGATTTTACGTCACCGGCCATCCGCTCGATGAATATCGCAGCGCGCTGGAGAATCCGAAATTCGTCCCGATTGCGCGGCTCTCCGCGCAGGAAACCAAGACCACGGTGACGGTGGCCGGGCAGCTTGTGGCGGTCGAGCGGCGGTTCACGAAAAAGGACGGCAAGCCCTTTGCGATCGTGAAGGTCGAAGACCTGACGGATCAGGTCGAGGTGATGATTTGGAATGAAGCGTTCACGCGCGTGCAGAAATTCGTGGAGCTCGGCGCCGTGGTTTCCGTCACCGGACGGATTGACTTGCGCGACGAGGGGCCGCGCCTCGCGGCGGACGATGTGAAGCCGTTGAAAAAACCCGGCGCGGACGAGAAGCCGCTCGTGCTGAGTCTCGAGCGCGGGAAATCCACCGAGGCCGATCTGCTCCGGATCCGCGACGTGCTCGGGCGCAATCCCGGCACGCGCCGGGTCGAGCTGCGCTTCCCGGACGGACGGCTGGTCCTGCCCGCGGAATTCCGCACCACGCTGAACGAGGCCGCACGGGAGGAACTCGCGCCGTGGCTGCGGTAGCTCGCGGAGCCGCGTTGGTTCGGGTAGCGCGGGCGTCCTCGCCTGCCGTGTTCCGCATCCTGCGGAACACACTCGGACGTCGAGAGGCATTCGTCCGCAAACAGACGCCCGCCGGGTGCGGCGCGGGACGCCCACGCTACCCGATGCACGCCGTCCTCGCTGCGTTGCTATTCACGCTTTCGACCGCCGCATCTGCCGCGACGGAAATTGAGAGCGTCGCGGATCAGCCGCTGTATTCCTTTGAATTCCGCGCGGCGACGGATTTCAGCGGGCTGACTTGGGCGGGAGGCAGCGACTACTTCACCGTGTCGGACAAAGTGCGCGCGATTTTTCCAATGAGCATCGCGGTGGACTCGGCGAGCGGAAAAATCCTCAGCGCGAGCATCGGCGCGGCGATGCCGGTGAAGACGAAGCTCGCGGATTTCGAGGGCGTCGTTTTTGTGCCGGGCACGCGGCGCGTGTATGTGAGCGCGGAGACGGGCGACGGGATTTTCGGATTCGATCTGCAAAAGCGCACGGTGCTTCCCGTCGCGGTGCCGCCGATTTTTTCCAAGGCGCGCAACAACAAGAGCCTCGAATCGCTGACATACGACGCGACGCTCGGAAATTTTTGGACCGCAAACGAGGAGGCGCTGACGTGCGACGGGCCGATGAGCGGACGCAATCGCGGGACGACCGTGCGGCTGCAGCGCTTCGACGCGCGGTTCCGTCCGCTCGCGCAATTTGCCTACGTGACCGAGCCGTCGTTTTTCCGCGTGCCCGGCGGCGGGACGGGCGTGAGCGATCTCGCGCTGCTGCCGAATGGCGAATTGCTCGTGCTCGAACGCGTCGTCGGCATCCTCGGACTCTCGGTGAAAATTTTCCGCGCGGAACTCCGCGGTGCGACCGACACCTCCAAACTCCCGGCCCTCGAAGGTGCCACTTTCACTCCCGCAGCGAAGACACTCATCTTCAGCCGCGCGACGCTCGTGAATAATTTCGAGGGCATCGCGCTCGGGCCGAAGCTCGATGGCGGCTGGCGCAGCCTCATCCTCATCGCGGACAGCGGCGGCGGCACCACGCATTTCCTCATGCCGCTGCGCATCCGCTGGAGCGGAAAGTAGGGCCGCGCTTGCGTTGCGCGCCCGCATTCGGCATTTCACCGCGCCATGCTCGTCTCGCTCCGCATCCGCAATCTCGCCCTCGTCGAGGAGCTCGCGTGGCAGCCTGGCCCCGGCTTTGTCGCGATCACGGGCGAGACCGGTTCGGGAAAAAGCATCATCGTCGGCGCGCTGAAACTCGTGCTCGGCGAGCGCGCGGACAAGACGCTCATCCGCAGCGGCGCGGACACTTGTTCCGTCGAGGCGGTTTTCGCGCCGCCGGATGCACCACGGCTGAACGCGTGGCTCGAGGAGCAGGGAATCGAGCCGTGCGAGGACGGGCAGCTCATCGTGAAGCGCGTCTTCGCGATTGCGGGGACGAACCGGCAATTCATCAACGGCAGCGCGACGACGCTCAACGTGCTCAGCGAACTTGGCGACGGACTCGTGGATTTGCACGGGCCGCACGATCATCAGTCGCTGCTCTCGGTCGAGCGGCAGCTCGATCTGCTCGATTCCTTCGCCGGTGCGGAAACGCTGGGCGAAAAGTACGGCGATCAATTTCGCGCGCTGAATCGCACGGTCGCCGCACATGCCGAACTTGCGGGCAGCGAGGCGGCGCTCGAGCGCGAAGTGGATTTACTGCGGCATCAGGTGCAGGAAATTGACGCGGCCAAGCTGCGTGCGGATGAGGAGGAAGAGACCGTCGCGCGCTATCACACGGCGTCGAACGGGAAACGGCTGCTGGAACTTTGCAGCGGCGCGCTCGGGCGTCTTGCCGAGTCGGACGATTCGGCGATCGTGCGCCTGAACGAAGTCGGCAAAGGGTTGCGCGATCTCGAACGCGTGGATCCGGCGGCAAAACATTTTTCTGATCTGCTGCTGCGCGGGCTGGCCGAAATTGAGGAGTTGTCCTCGAGCCTCGCGCACTACGCGGAAGACCTCGACCTCGAGCCTGCCGCGCTCGCGGACTTGGAGGAGCGAGTTTAGCTTTTTGAAACGCTGAAGCGAAAGTACGGCGGAACGCTCGCGGAGGTGATCGCGTTCGGCGAAGCCGCGGCGGAGCGTTTGCGGAAAATCGAATCGCGCGGCGAGGAGTTGCAGCGGCTCGAAAACGAAATCGCGGCGCAGCGCAAGGCGATGCTCGACACGGCGCGCAAACTTTCCGCGAAGCGCAGCGCGGCCGCGCCGAAGCTGGCCGCGGCGGTGACGGCACACCTGCGCGATCTCGGATTCAAAAAATCGGATTTCACCGTCGCGCTTTCCGGTGCCGCCGAGCCCGGGTCGCACGGCGCGGAGTCGGTCGAGTTTGTCTTCGCACCGAATCCCGGCGAACCCGCGAAGCCGCTCAAGGCCATCGCGAGCAGTGGCGAAATATCGCGCGTGATGCTGGCGGTGAAGTCTGCGCTCGCGGCGCAGGACACGATCGCGCTGCTCGTGTTTGACGAGATTGACGCGAACGTCGGCGGCGAAATCGCGCACGCCGTCGGCGCGAAGATGCGAGCGATTTCTGCGGAGCGTCAGGTGCTCGCGATCACGCATCTTCCGCAGGTGGCCGCGCAGGCGCGGGCGCAGTTTTTTGTGGCGAAGGAATTTGCCGGCGGGCGCACGATTTCGAGCCTCACCGAGGTCGTGGGCGAAAAACGCGCCGAGGAAATCGCGCGGATGCTCGGCGGCAAGGGAGCCTCCGCGCTCGCGCATGCGAAGACGCTGCTGACGGAATAGCCGGGCTATTTGGCCGCCGTGACCGGCTCCGCTTGCGAGGTGCCCCGGCGCATGACGAAGGCCGGACTTTTCACGATGCCGCCGAGGAGCGCGCTGAAGCGGTAGTCGTTTTTTTCGAGCGAGAAAGTGATGCGCGTGAGCGTCGGCTCGTCATACCAGTCGAGGCCGCGACCGAGCGCGTAGATGAGCATTTTCTCCGTGAGGCAGCGCGCGAAGTCCTGCTTGCGGCTGCGCAGGAGCACCTTCATGTCGGCGAGGTCTTTGATTGTGCGGCCCGTGGCGAGTTTGCCGGAGGCATCAATGGCCGCGCCGGTTTCGTCGCGGTCGCGCCACTGGCCGACGCCGTTGAAATTTTCCAGCGCGAAGCCGAACGCGTCCATCTTCGCGTGGCAATTGGCGCATTTGGGATCGGCGCGATGCTGCTCGAGCTTTTGCCGGAAGGTGCCCTTGAGTTCGTGGCGCTGGCTGTCGTCGAGCGATGGAATATTCGGCGGCGCGGGCGGCGGCGGCGTGCCGAGCATTTGTTCGAGCACCCATTTGCCGCGCTTCACGGGGGAGGTGCGCGTGGGATTTGAGGTCACGGTGAGGATGCTCGCCTGCGTGAGCAGTCCGCCGCGCGGCGTGCCGGCGAGCGAGACGCGCTTCCATTCGTCCTTTGCAAAAGCGCCCGCGTTTTTGATTCCATAAAGTTGTGCGAGGCGCTCGTTCACCCAGGTGAAATCGCCGTCGAGCAGATCGAGGATGCTGCGATCGGAGCGGACGATTTCGCCGAAGAAGCGGCGTGTCTCTTCGAGCATCGCAGCGCCGAGTTCCGGTTTCCAATTTGGGAAAGTCTTCGGGTCCGTGCTGTGCGACGAAAGGCGGCCGAGCTGCAGCCACTGCATCGCGAAATTCTGGATGAGCGCGTCGGCGCGCGGATCCTGAATCATGCGCTGGATTTGCGCATCGAGGCTCGCGGTGAGTTTTCCGGCGGCGGCGAGGCGGAGCAGTTCCTCGTCGGGACACGAGCTCCACAGGAAATACGAGAGCCGAGTGGCGAGTTGAAATTCGTTCACCGCGCGCGCGTCGGCGGCGGGCGAGTCGTCGGGCTCGAGGCGGAAGACAAATTTCGGCGACGCCAAAATCGCGCTCACGGCGCGGCGCATCGCCTCCTCCCAAGTGTCGTTGTGCCCCATCGCGTAGGCGACGAGTTTCACGAGACGATCCAGTTCCTCGGCCGTCACGGGTCGCCGCCACGCGAGGGTGGCGAAACGCGCGAGCACCTCGCGCGTTTGGTCGAGCTGCGATTTGCCGGGTGTGACGACAAGCAGCGATTTTGTCGCGGGGCTGCGCGCGTCCATCGGCCCTTCGTATTCGAGCCACTCGACGAAAAGCGTCGGCGCGGGCTTCCCTCCGGGCGGTTTGAACGCCGCCACCACGATGCGCTCGATGCCTTCGAGGCGCGGCACTTTTGCCTCGATGGTCTGCGCGTCTTGTTCGGATTTCGCAGTGATGTCCACGCTGCTGAGAATGCGCGCGCGTTTCACCTGGCTCATCGCCGCGCCATCGAGCTTCGCGATTTCTCCGTCGGAGGAAGGCTTCGCAACCGCGCCGCCCGCGACCATCATGGCGACGCGCACGGGTTTTCCGTCGGCGGATTTTGCGTAGAGCCGCGCGCGCATGATGTAGTCGCCGTCGGCGGTGATGCGTGCAGGCGTGTTGATCGGGCCGGACTTCACGGCGTTGCCTTCGGACGCGGTGAACGGCCGAAACTTCGACTGCGGGACATTCGCGGAGGCGGGCTCGCAAAACTTTGCGCTCATCGTGCGCTTCGGCGGCTTCGCGGCGTTCAGCGGGATGGCTTGCTCGGCGATTTTGTCCGCGGCGTCGAGGTAGCGCTCCATCAGCACCGGCGAGACGGTGAGCACGTCGGCGATGTTGTCGAAACCGTGCCCGACATCGTCGCTCGGAAAATCATCCGCGGGCCGGAACTCGAGGTGCAGCAGATCGCGGATCGTGTTATTGTATTCGTTGCGGTTCAGCCGCCGCACCGTAAGTCTGCCGGGGTCGGGCTTGCCGCCGTCCGACTTGGCAAAAATGCCGGCGACACTTTCGAGGAAACGTTTTTTCTCCTCGGGGGACGGCTGCGGCTTGTCGTCCGGCGGCATGTCGCCGGAGCGCACTTGCTCGACGACTTCGCGCCAGCGCTTGCGGGCGCGCAGCACGGAGAGATCGTCGCGGAATTCGTGTAGTGCGAAGTCGCCCTTTTGCTTGTCCTTGCCATGGCACGCGACGCAGTGCTTTTCGAGGAACGGCACGCCAGCTTCCGCAAAAGTTGGCGCCGCCGCCACGGCAGTGCGCACCAGCAGCATTGCGAGGAGGAAAAGTAGCGGGCGAAAAAACCGAAGCATGAGCGGCGCACTCAAGCACTGCAACCGCACTTGTCAAAGCGCGCTCTGCGCGAGCAGTGGGACGCGAGGCTGCGTCGCGAGGGAACGCTACGGCGCGACGGGCGCGGGTGCCGGATTCAGGATCCGTTTCACGGAGACGACCGTCGCGGTGATGGCTCCGACGAAGGGGAGCCAGAAACCCATCAGCGTCATGCTGACGGACATTTTCATGCCGGGGACGTTGATCGAATTTGTGCCGCTGCGCAGCCAAAGCACGAGGAGCAAGAGTGCGCTGAGGCCGGAGCAGCCGGCCAGGGCGAGCGGCACCCAGGCTTCCTTTTTCTTCGCGGTGAAATTCCAAACCCACAAGCCGATGCCGGCGAGGGCGGCGAGCACGGCGAGTTTTCCGGTTGCCCCGGCATCGAAGACGGTCACGGAGGCCGTGGAGTGGGCGTTGAATTTCATCGCGTCGCCGAGCAAGCCGTCATCGGTTTTCACGCTGAAGGTGATGAAGCTGAAGATGAATGAGCAGAGCACGGTGACGGCGAGGCCGGCGAGGTACGCCTGCGTCTGCACGTCGAGCTTTTTGAAATGTGCCACGCCGACATTCATGCTTTCCCTGGCGTGGGCGAGCGCCTTGGCGGCCGTTTCCTTCGCGGCGGCGTCCTGATTTTTTACGGGTTCATTCCCGATCGGGGCAGCGGATGCATTCGGGTTGGGGTCGGGTTCGTTGCTCATGGGATGCGCGAATTTTTCCGAGTCTGAGCGCGTGGTTGGATGATGCAATCTTTCCCTTTCCCCGAAGCGAGGCGAGGCGTGCCGTGCGGAGACGGAGCATGCTCGCGAGGCCGATGTGGAAAAGGTCCGTGGCAAGGTTGCGTTCGCAATTGATTATCGGAAAGGTGGCGCATGCCCGCAGGTGAATTCGCGTTTTGAGGGCGCACCATTTTTTGACTTTCTTCCCGATGCCGCCCCGGCTGAAAATTTTTCCCGTCTCTCTGCTGTTGGCGGCGGCGTATTTTTGCACGGGCCGTCTCGGGCTCATGCTGCCGGCGGTCGGCACGAGCATCACGCTGGTCTGGCTGCCGAGCGGGATCGCGGTGGCCGCGCTGCTGCGGTGGGGCACTGGCTGCTGGCCGGGGATCGCGCTCGGTGCGGCGGCGGTGAATTTTTCCATCGGCACGCC
>JBBQJR010000138.1:0-7980 GCA_038326125.1 Chthoniobacterales bacterium | reverse complement strand
CGTGTTGCCGCTCGTGGCGTCCGCGCCGACGTTGAGATATTTCCGCATCTCAATGTAGCCCTCGGTGCCGAGGATGAACGTGCGCCCGTCGCCCCATGTGCGGAGACCCTGCGGGTTCAGCCAGTCCACGCGGACATAGTTCGTCGCGCCGTTGTCGGCGATGAGGTTCGCCTGTCCCCAATCTTCAAATTCGGCGTGCTCCTTGTGATGATAATTCGCGACCGCCGCATGCACGACGCGCGCGCTTTTCGCGCCGGAGTAAATGAGGAACTGCTCGAACTGGTGGCTGCCGAGATCGATCAGGATGCCGCCGCATTTTTCGCGGCTCCAAAACCACGGCGGGCGCGTCGCCGGATTGCTGCGGTGCGGCCCCATGCCCATGACTTGCACGACGCGGCCAATCGCACCCTGCTCGATGAGCTGCCCTGCGCGCACGCTCGCCTCCACGTGCAGCCGTTCGGAATAATACACCGCGTATTTTTTCCCCGTGCGCTGCACCGCCGCGCGCGCCGCGTCGAGCTGCGCGAGCGTGGTGAAGGGCGCCTTGTCGGTGAAGTAATCCTTGCCCGCCTCGAGCACGCGGCAGCCGAGCGGCCCGCGTTCGTTCGGCACCGCGGCGCTGGCGACAAGCTGCACGTCCTTTTGATCCAGCACTTCATCAAGCGAGCGCAGCACTTTCGCCGCGGGATATTTTTCGCGGAACTTTTCCACCTTTGTCGCATCGAGATCGAAGACGTAGCGGCACTCGCCGCCGGCCTCGGTGAGCCCCTGACACTGCCCGTAAATGTGCCCGTGATCGAGCGCCGCCGCCGCGAAGACAAACTCGCCCGGCTGCACCACCGGCGAAGGTTTGCCCACCGGCGCGTAGTTCATTCCGTCTGATTTCTGGTGTGCCATTTTCGGAGGTGAAAATTGGATGTCGCCTCAGACGGCGTCGAGCGCCACCGCCGCTGTGGCCGGCACGCCGCCGCGGGCCAGCGGCATCTCCGTCATCGCCTCGTCGGCCTGCGTCACGCGGACGATTTCCTCGACGGTCGTCTGGCCCTTGAGCACGCGGCGCCAGCCGTCGGTGCGCAGGCTTTCCATGCCGTCCTCGATCGCCTGCGCCTTCAGCGCGCTGCCGGTTTCCTTGCGGATGATTTTGCGCCGCAGCTCCTCGGTGACGATGCACACCTCGAAGATCGCCGAGCGTCCGCGGTAGCCCGTGTGGCGGCACGTGTCGCAGCCGGTGCCGCGGTAGAGCTTCGTGTCGGGCGGCAGGATGAGTTCGTTTTCCGCGAGGTAATCCGCGTCGTACGTCGCCTCAGCGCGGCAGTCCGGGCAGATGTTGCGCACGAGGCGCTGCGCGAGGAAACAGCGCACGACACTCGCGAGCAGAAACGGCTCGATGCCCATGTCGAGCAGCCGCGTGATGCCGCTCACCGCGTCATTCGTGTGCAGCGTGGAAAAAACGAGATGGCCCGTCATCGCGGCGCGGATCGAGATTTCGCTCGTCTCAAAATCACGGATTTCGCCGACCATCACGATGTTCGGATCCTGTCGCAAAATCGCGCGCAGGCCGTTCGCAAACGTGAGGCCGATTTCGGATTTCACATCAATCTGCGAGATGCCGGGCAGACGATATTCGACCGGTTCCTCGACGGTGATGATGCGGCGCGAGGGCTGGTTGATCGACGAGAGGAACGAGTAGAGCGTCGTGCTCTTGCCGCTGCCAGTCGGGCCGGTCACGAGGATGATTCCGTTCGGCAGCGAGATCATTTTTTTCATCTCGGCCATCTGCCGCGCGCCCATGTCGAGGCGGTCGAGGCCGAAGGTGAGCGTCTCCGTGCGCGAGAGGAGGCGCAGCGAAATGCTCTCGCCATTCACCGTCGGAATCGTCGAGACGCGCACGTCAATCGCGCCCGCGATGGTCGTCAGATTGATGCGCCCATCCTGCGGCAGGCGGCGCTCGGCGATGTCCATGTGGGCCATCACTTTCAGCCGCGAAATGATCGCGCTTTGCAGCACGCGGAGCTGCGGCGGCACGGCGATCTCGTGCAAAATTCCGTCCACGCGGTAGCGGATGCGCAGGTCGTTTTCGAGCGGCTCGACGTGGATGTCCGTCGCGCGCTCGGTGAGCGCCTCGCGGATGATCTGGTTCACAAATTTCACCACGCTCGCCTCGGGATCGTCGTTCGTGATGTCGAGCGCCGTGTCCTGCTCGATGCTCTCAAAGGCGCGGTTGTTCTTCAGGATCTCCTCGAAGACATCCGCACCGACGCCGTACGCCATGCGCAGCGCGCGCAGGAGTTGCGTGCGAGGCGTGAGCTGCCACTGCACCTTTTTCCCCTCGAGCTGCTGCTGCGCGAGGCGGCGCGCGGTCTGGTTGAAAACGTCATACGTCGCGAGCACCACCGTGGCTTCATCCGGTGCGGCGATGGGCAGGATGTGATGCTTGAAGACGAAGCGCCCCGGCAAAAGCTGGAGCACCTGGCGGTCGATTTTCGTCGCGTCAATCGGCGCGACCGGTGTGCGGAAAATTTTCCCAAGCTCCGCGGTCAGGCGCGCCTCGTCGGCCTTGCCGGAATTCAAAACCTCGACGGTCCAAGTGCTGCCCGCGGGCGGCTTGTGCGCGAGCAGTTCGGCGGCGTCGGTCTCGTTCACGCCGCTTGCGAGCAGCGCATCGAGGAGGGCGCGGAGTTGGCTCATCGCTGGCGCACGCTGTTCGTCTCGTCGCGCAGCCGCGGGCTGGCCTTGCGCAGCGAGGCCGCTTTCTCCGGCGGCTTCACGCGCTCGCGCACGTTCGGCGGCATGATGGCGGCTTCGAGGTCCGCGGGCAGTTCCAGCGAGTCAAACGTCTTTTCGCGCAGGCGCGTGGTTTCATTCGGCGAAAGCGTGACGACGGGCCGCATGATGATGATCAGTTCGTTGCGGATGATGGCTTTGGAGTGCTTGCCAAAAAGCGGCCCGATCAGCGGCAGGTTCACCAGCCCCGGCAGGCCGCTGCGGGTTTTGTCCACGCTCTCCTTGATGAGCCCGCCGAGGATCAGCGTGCCATGATTCGGCACCGTGACGTAGGTCTTCAACGAACGCTTCGCGATCGTCGGGATGTCATTATTGTCAATCTTGATCGTGCCAGAGCGCTCCGAAATGTTCTGCACGATTTCGAGCGAGACATCCTTGTCGCTGTTGATCAGCGGGAGCACTTCGAGCCGCAGTTCGATCTGCTTGTATTGCACCGAGCTGTTCGTGGTGGTGCCGTTGGTCGTGGCCGAGGTCGTGTTCAGCGAACTCTGGATGCTCGTGGGCACCGGCACTTCCTCGCCCGAGGTGATCAGCGCCTTTTTGTTGTTGCTCGTGAAAATACTCGGCTTCGAGAGCACTCGGAAACGATCCGAATTTTCGAGCGCGTTCAGCGCGATATCGAAGTTATTCCCGGCCGCGACGATGCCCGTGACGCCGCCCGCGCCGCTCGCCAGCACTTTGCTGAGCGAGGTCTGGTTGAGAAAATTGTTGAGGTTCAGCGTGGACTGCCCGCTGGAGTCAAAGCCGAACACGGAATTGGTTGTCGTCGTCGTCGTAGTGCCCGTGCCGGTGCTGCCCGTCGTCGTCCCGGTGGTGCCCGTGGTGCCGGTAGTCGTGCCCGTGGTCGTGGTCGAGCCCGTGGCATTCGCGATGATGCCGCCGCTTTTGAGAATGTACTCGAGGCCAAACGATTCGTTCTTCGACAGCTTCAGTTCGCCGATGATCGTATGAATCATCACCTGCGCCTGCGGCACATCGAGCGAGTCAATGATCGCAAATACTTTCGCGGTGATGTCTTTCGGCCCGACGACGATGATGCTGTTCGCGCGCTTGTCCGCGATGATCGTGCTTTTGCCCACCTGCTGGGTGATCGGCTGCGTGTCGCGTTCGCTCGTGGAAAGGGTTTCCCCTCCCGTGGTCGAGGAGGAACTGGAACTGCCCGTGGTGCCGCCCGAGAGATTGCTCTGCTGCCCCGTCTGCGAAGCCTGCCGCGTGGTGCCGGCCTGGTTGTTCGGGCGGGAAGTCGCCGCGGCCGCGCCACCGCCGCCACCGGCGGTTTTGTCGCCCGGATCCGCGATGGCCGCGACCACGGCATCCATCACTTCCTCGACCGGGCGGAAGCGCAGCGGCCGCACCCGCGGCGGGGCGAGCGGCACCTCCGTGTCGTACTCTTTGATCAGCGCGCGGATGAGCTGCATGTTCACCGGGCGCGAGACGACGTGCAGGCGGTTCGTGCGCTTGTCCGCGGTGATGCGCACTTTGCCCACGACGAAATTATCCTCCGTCGGCCCCGCGCCGCTCGCGCTGCCATTGATCTGGATGGACACATTTCCCTCCGCCGGGGCCGCGCCCGGAGGTAGCGGCGCGCCGGTGATGTCCGTGTTCGCGCGCTGGATCCGCGGCTGCGCCGTAACTCCGGGCTGGCCCGCGCCCGGCTGCGACTGCTGCTTTTCAAACAGCTTTTCGAGGTAGCCCGCGACCTCCTCCGCCTGTGCGTGCTCGAGATTGATGAATTCGCTCACGACCTCCGCAGGCTCGACATCGATCGCGCGCACGATGCGGATCAGCGTGCGGATGATGTTCGTGTTTTCCGTGACGAGCAGCGACTGCGCCTTGGGCAGCGGCGTCACGCTCGACGCGCCGGCCTGATTCGGCACGAGGATTCCACTTTGGATCGTCTGCGCGAGCTCCGTGGCATCCGCGTGCTGGAGCTTGAAAAGGAACATCACCGTCTGCTCACCCGCCGGCAGCAGTTCCTCGCGATCGACGAAGGGAATGCCGACGGATTTCGGATTCTGGCCGGTGCCGGTGACTTTCCAGATCTTGGGCTCTTCGGTCGGCACGATGTTGAAGCCGTTCATGAGCAGCGTCATCTCCACGATTTTGATCGCCTCCGACTGCGGCACCGCACCCGAAATCGAGATGCGAATCGGCCCCGCGAGTTGCGTGCTGTAAATGAGCTGCCGCCCCGTCCAGCGCTCGTACATCCCGAGCACGTCCTTGATGTCCGTGTCGAGCAACTGAAGCTGCACCGGCGCATTGCTGTTCGCGGGAGTCGGCGTGCTCAGGATCGGCATCGGATTCGGCACGCCCGGCGACGGGACCGGCGGAAAGCTAGGGTTCACGACCGGCGGATTCAGCGGCGGCGGAAGCGGCACCTGCGCGCAGAGGCGGCCGGTGAAAATGAGGCTCGTGGCGAGGAGGAGAGTGCGGCGGAACACGGGCGACCTCTAGCGCGGCCTGCGCGGCCGGTCAACCCATGCCTCTCGGCGGTGGCGGCTCCATTTGCACTGCGACGGGCACAAAGGGCACGAAGTGGGATCCCTCGGATCGCTGGCATCTTGAAGGGCATCTCCTTCGTGTTCTTCGTGTCCATCGTCGTGAAAATCCAAACTCAGCCACTACCCTCTCGGCGGGTTCGGATCGAAAGGGCGCGGGGCGAACTTGGCGAACTTCACCGCGCACCTGCGCGCAGCGTGCTCCACTTTTCCGTGAGCGCGCTCGCAAGCCGCCGCACCTCGTCGGGATCGAAAGGCTTGCGCAAAATGATCAGCCGATCGCTCTCGCCGAGGCGCGCGTGGACTTCATCCCACGAGTAGTCCGAGTACGCCGTGCAGATCACCGTCCGCAAATCGGGCGAGACCTGCCACAAATGCTCGATCGTCTCCACGCCGTCCCACCCCGGCGGCATGCGCACATCCACAAACGCCATCGCGAACGGCGTGCCGCCCTCCTCCGCGCGCTGCACCATCTCGAAGCCCTCGCGGCCCTGAAACGCCGAACTCAGCTCGAACGTCTCGCGCGCCGGCGCGGCTTCTGTCTCGCCAAAAAGCGCATCCTCCATCGCCGTGAGCGCCGCGGAATCCGCCCGCGCGCTGCCGAGGATTTTGCCGAAGTCCTCATGGATCGCGCGGTTGTCATCAATGATCAGGATGCGCCGGTTCGGCGTCAGGAAGTTCATGCAGCCTTCCTCACCTCCGCGGGATTTTCCTCCGCCATTTTCGCGCACGGGAGTTCCAGGACAAAGGTCGCGCCCGTGCCGGGCCCGTCGCTCGTGCCGGTGAGGCTGCCGCCGATTTCCGTCGCCGCATTCGCCGCGCTGTGCAGACCGAAACCGTGCCCCTTCGTTTTGGTCGTGAACCCGTGGTTGAATACGCGCGTCAAATTTTCCTGCGCGATCCCGCAACCCGTGTCGCGGATGGCGAGCGCCACATTCCCGCTGACCGTCGTGCCCGCGGTGATCATGAGCGCGCGTTCCGTCGCCGGAGTGTCGTCCATCGCCTGCCGGGCGTTCGTGAAAAGGTTGATCAGGATTTGCATCACCTTGTGCCGGTCCACGCTCACCGCGGGCAGCGTCGCCGCGCAGTCGAGTTCCACGCGCACCGAGCAGCGCTGCAGCTCCGAGCCCGCGAGCGCGAGCGCCTCGTCGAGCAGCGCGCGCGGCGTGAAATCCTGCAGCACGCCCGTCACTTTCGCGTAGTCCTGCTGCATGGCCACGATGTCCTTGATGTGCGCGATGTTCTTCGTGAGCTGCTCGATTTCCGTCAGCCGGCTTTCCTGCTCGGCGTCGATCTGCTGCGCGAGCGTCGCGAGGTAGCCGGGCACCATTTGGCCTTTCGCGCCGGCGCTGAAAAATGCGGGCAAGTCCGCTTTGTTCGCGTCCAGCAAGTCCGCGACTTTGCGAATGCTCCCCGCCTTCGATTTGCGCACGCTGTCGGCGAGGACATTCGCCGAGACGTTCACGCTGTTGAGCACATTGCCGACATTGTGCAGCACGCCCGTCGCGACTTCCGCCATGCCCGCGGCGCGCGAGGCTTCCACGAGCTGCTGGTGCATTTCGTCGAGCTTGCGCTGCGTCCGGTTCCGCTCGGTCACGTCGTTCGCCAGCACGATCTTCGTCACCTTGCCCGCGAAGACGATCGCGTGCGCCGTGAGCTGCACTTCGATCACCTCGCCGTTGCGCTTCTTGTGCCGCCACTCGCCGCCGTCGAAAGATTTCTGGCTCGTGCGAAACGCACGCTCGACCGCGAGCGGATCCGCGTCCTTCGTGATCGAGGGCAGCGAAAGCAGCAAAAATTCCGAGTGCGCGTAGCCGTAGTGCCGCACCGCCGCGTTGTTCACCGCGACAAAGTCGAGCGTCTCCAGATCCATGACGAACATCGGCATCGGGTTGTTTTCAAAAAGATTCCGGTAGCGCAATTCCGAGTCCTTCAGCGCGTCCTCCGCGTGTTTTCGATCCTGGATTTCGCCGTGCAAGTGGCTCGTGCGCGCGAGGACGTTCGACTCCAAATCCGTCTGCGCCATGTTCAGCGCCGCGTCGCGTCTTTCGATCTCCCCGAGCACATGGTTGAACGCGTCCGCGATTCGCCCCGTCTCATCCTCGCTCCGCTTTTCCGCCCGCAGCGCAAAGTCGTTCCCGCTCGCCACCCGGTCCGCGACGGCGGCGAGCTCGACGATCGGATCCGCGATCATCCCCTGCAGCCGCGCGAGCAGCGCGCGCGCGACCCACGTCGCGAGGATGAAAACGGCGAGCACGATCAGCGAGTGGAGCCGGAGCCACGCCCAGATTTCCGCGACGCTGATTCCCGCGGCACGCGCACTGCGCGTCGCGAGAAACTGCGAGACGAAGTCGCCGGCAAAAAAAACGCTCGCCGCAAGCACGAGCACCGCGGTGCAGACGAGCATCGTGATCGCCGTCAGCTTGCGCTGGATCGGCTTCGGCCCGAGCCAGCGCCTCAGGCGCCATTCGGCGCGCGCAAAAAATCCCGCGGGCATCGCGGGCGCCGTCGTTGTGGCCGGCACGGGCTGCGCCGCCGCGGACGGGGAAGCGGCGGCGGCAATCGGGTCGGATTGCGGCTCAGGCATTTTGATGGTTTTCAGGCGTGGATTCCTCCGCCTGCCATGCTCGCAAGTTCTGCGCCAACCGGCCTTGGGAGCGGCGACATCTTTGTCGCCGCGTTTCCTCTGCGCAATCAA
>JBBQJR010000137.1:0-7983 GCA_038326125.1 Chthoniobacterales bacterium | reverse complement strand
GGTCGACGAGTGCGGCGAGCGGCTCGAAGTCGAATAGTTCGCGCTGGAGGTAGTCGCGGCTCCAGATGTCCACGCAGATGGTGATGCCGCACCGCACGCCGGCGATTTCTAACGGCTCGATTTTTTCCTCGGGCTGAAAGTAGCGAGCCTCGTCGAAGACATCGTACGTCGGGAGGAGCGACTTGAAAATTTTGCGGATCGGCCGGCCGCGCTGCAAGATCGCGGCGGTGTTGCGGAATGGGCGGCCGGGGCCGGAATTGAAATCCACGCAGCCGACGAGCAGCGGGACATCGCCGGCTTTTCCGTGCAGCACATCGAGCGCGGCGACGTTCTCCGGGACGAAGCGGCTTTTGAAAAGGAGGTCGAGCGGCGGATAGCCGGGCAGCGCGAGTTCGGGTGTGAGGACGACATCGGCACCGTCTTGCACGAGTGCCGAGTAGGCGGAGAGAATGGCCGCGGCGTTGCCGGCGAAGTCGCCGACAGTGGGATTGATTTGGGCGAGGCCGACCTTCATGGGCGGCGACCAGCCTAGGGCACGGAAATGCGAACTGGCTACCGCGACTTTGCGCGGGCGCTCAGTGCATCACGGAGTTTTTGTTGATGGGATGGGCGACCTGCCGCGTGTCGCCGTAGATGGCCTTCACGGCGGCGGTGCCGTTGATGTCCTCATTCGCCTGCCAGATCATGTGGTGGTAAAATTGAAAAAGCCCGGCGGTGCAGAGACCCCAAAAAATCGTGAGGAAGACTTTTTGGAAAAAGGAATTCTGGATCATGCCTTCCTGCCAAGCAGATCGCTGGCCAAAGGGCATTGAGAGTTGGGGGCGGAGGGGCGGAAAACTTGTCCGCTTCACCAAAAGCCCCACTGGCCGGTGCGCAGGATGAAAATGGCGAGGGCGAGATTCGTGACGGCGTGCGTGAAAATGCAGGCGGCGAGGCTGCGCGTGCGGTAGGCGACGAGGTTGAAAAGCGCGCCGGTGAGGACGGCGGCGGGCCAGTCGGGGCGCTCGTGCTCGAGGCAAAAGGCGAAGCTGCTCATCAGAAAAGAGCGCCAGGTAAAAGTGCCGAACGGGACGCGGGCGAAATCTTCGCGCACGAGAGCGCGGAGGAGAAAGCCGCGCCAGAAAATCTCCTCCACGAAGGGGACGATGATCGCCATGCGCACGAGGCGGAGCGTGAGATTGAGCCAGTACGGCCAGCCGGCTGATCCGAAAAAATCCGCGTGAAACCCTTCAGTGCGCGGGGGAAATCCGAAGAGCGCCTGCGGCGAAATCCAGATGCCCAGCGCGATCAGCCCGACGAAGGTGGCGAAGCCGAACCCGGAATACGGGCGAAACTGGATGCGTTTCCGCAGTTTCCAGAGCAGGGCGGCGGAGACGAAAGTCTGCAGCGGCATGATCCAGTAGCGCGGCTCCGCCAAGGCCCAGTGGGCATAGCCGTTGCCGACAGTCTTCACGGCACCTTCAAAAAAGAGGAACGCAAGAAAAACGAAGAACGGCGCGAGATAAGCTCCCCGTTCGGAGCGAACACCGATCATTTTATGGGCAACACATCCATGAACGCCGACCCCACACCGGAAGGAAACCCGGAGCAACTCCTGAAACTTCTCGAAGCGCAGGTGGCCGCCGCCCGTGGGCGGCGCGCGGCTTGTGAGACTGGCCGGAGCAAGGCGGGCACGATCGGGCTGGTCATCATCATCGGCGGTGCGGCAATCGCCTTGTGGATGCTCCTGCTCCTGCTCGAGCAGATGCGCCCGCAGCGTGCGGGCGCGAGTGAAAATGAGCGTTCCGTTGTCGCGCAGATCGAGCGCTGAGAAACTTTCCGGACCGGGCACACCACCTGCTTTTCTCTCTCGCAAATGGCTAAGACCCTCTCCTCCGCAATCGGCATTGACCTCGGCCGGTATTCCCTCAAGTCGGTCGTCCTGCAAAAGAAGGGCTCGAACCGCTACGTGCTCACGCATTTCGCCTCGATGCCGGTAAATGACGCGGTCGAGCGCACCGCGGAATCCATGGGCGAGCAAATCAAGGCGCTCGTGAAGCACATGGGCGGAACCGCAAAAGGCACGGCGGTCGCGGTGAGCAGCCCGGATGCGCTCGTGCGCATCATCGAGCAGCCCGAGACGCCGCCGGAAATTTTGCGCGAGGCGCTGCGCTTGAACGGCACCGCGCTGATGAATCAGGACTGCAGGGGCTTCGTGCTCGATTGCGTGGACTGCGAGATGCCCGCACCCGCGCCGCAGACTCCGCCGGCCGCGAACGCGCCCGTGCCGCAGCGGCGCTACCTCGTCGCCGGTCTGCCGCGCGCGGACGTGGCGCAACTCACGCAGGTGTTTGCCGCGAGCGGGCTCGGCAATGTCGCGGCGGTGCAACTCGCGCCGGTCACGGTCTTCAATGCGTTCGAGTTCGCGCAAAAGGAAGTCTTCGACAATCAGGCGTTTTTCCTCATCGATTTCGGTCACCTCTCCTCGACGATGATGATCGGCGCGCGCCGCGAATTGTCGCTCATCCGCAGTGTGGAATTTGGCGGCAAGTCGCTCGTCGAGGCGCTCTGCGCGCTGAGCGGCGAGAGCGCGGACATGGTGCTCACGGCGCTCGCGCAGGAGGACGAGGTGATGGTGGAATACACGCGCATGGCGCTGATGGCGCTGACGCGCGAAATCGGCAGCTCGATCGGATTTTACGAGGGGCGGCGCGAGGAGACGATTTCGCAAATCTGGGTCTCGGGCGGGCTCGCGCGCAACGCGACGCTGCTGCGCCTGCTCGGTGAAGAGCTGCGCATGCCGTGCCAGTCGTGGGTCGCGGTCGAGCGCTGCGAGGTCAATGTTTCCGCCGCCAAACGCGCGCAGCTTGACGAGGAGATGCTCGACTACAGCATCGCCTGCGGAGCCGCCGCCCAACTCCTGAACGCCTAGACTGCCATGGCCCTACGCATTAATCTCTACCACGAAGTCCTCCGCGCCAAGCGGCAGGAGCAATACGATCCGCTCAAGCTCTCCATCATGGGCCTCATCATTGTCGCGGTCGGCATGGCGGCCTGGTATTTTGTCCAGCTCAAGCGGACGAGCGATGTGAAATCGGCGCTGTCCGCGCAGACGGCGGAGTTCAACAAACTGAGCCCGCAGCAGAAGGCTGCGGAGAAAAAGGAGACCGATTTGAACAAGCAAATCGATCTCGCCGAGAAGCTCACCAAGCGGATGGAAAAGCGCATTTACTGGGCACCGCTCTTCGGGTTGATCCTCTCCACGATTCCCGAAAACGCGCAGCTCACGAAGCTGACGTGTGACACCGGGCGGGAAAAAGGCGGCATCAGCCAGATGAACATCGAGGGCATCGCGGCGGATCTCGAGCCGCGCGCACTCGCCGAGGAAATCCGCAAGACCATCGCCGAGCGCATAGCGTCGAAGTATCCGAACGCCACCGCGAGTTTTCGCAACCTCGACGACAGCGCCGAACACCTGCTCGTGAAAGGCCGGCGCCTGTCCGCCGTCATTTTCAATATCAACGTCACCTTCCGCACCGAAGCGGAGCCGGTGCCCACGCCCGCGGTGCCGAAGCGCGCCGCCAAAACCGACACCGCCGCCCTATGAAACTCAGCAAGGATCAGATTCAAAAAATCGCCCTCGGAAGCATGCTGTTCTGCGGCGTGATCTACTCATACTTCGAATTCCTGCTCGGGCCGCTCAGCACGGGGCGCGAGCAGGCGATCAAAGACGCCGAGGCGCTGGTCCCGAAAATCGCGGTCGCCCGTGCGCAGCTCGCGAAGACCAAGACGATCGAGGCAAAAGCGCCCGCCTCTCAGGTCATCCTCGAACAAGTCAAGGCGATGATCCCCGAGGGCGCGCCGATCGCGTGGGTGCCGACGAAACTGACTGAACTTTTCAAGCGCGAAGGCGTGGAAAAATCATCCGCCCGGATGGTCGGCGAGCATTCGGAAAAGGAACTCACCGGCTACACGAAATTCGCGTGGGCCGTCGAGTTGCCGCGGGTGGAATTCCTCACGTTTGCCAAGGCGCTTTCTGTCCTCGAAAACTCCGAGCCACTCATGGAAGTCCAGACGCTGGAAATCGAAGCCGGGCGCGACGACGCGCAGTTCCAGCGCGTCTCCCTCACACTTTACAACATCGTCCGCCTATGAAAACCGCCTCTCATTTTCTCATCCTCGCCGGAGCGGTTCTCGGCCTTTCCATGGCCGCGCAGAGCGAGGAAAAAGTGCCGGCTTACGAGTTGAAGTCCCGCTCGGTTTTCGACGCGCAAGATGATGCGCGCATTCCATTCTGGCCGATCGGTTTTCAGCGCCCGAAAATCAGGCAGGACGGCACCGCCGCGCCCGTCGCCGCGCCGTCGAAGATCCAGCTTGCGGCGGACGACTTCCGCGTCACGAGCATCCTGCTCGGGAATCCCGCGCTCGCCACGATCAACGGGCACTCCTTCGAGGAGGGCGAAGTGCTGCCGGTCATTTTCGGCACCGAGCGTCTGCGCGTGGTCGTGCGGGCGATTCGGGATGGGGGCGTCACGCTCGAATATGCGGACCAGCGCGTGACCGTGCCGATGCGGCGACCCGAACTCGGGCAGAAGCACACCGTGCAAAAGCGGGACGCCGCCGATTTCACAATCCTGATTGGCGCGCCGAAGCAAAAGTAGCGCCTCGCGGCAATCGTGCGCGGCTTGGCAATGCGGGTGAGGTGCGGTTCATTGCAACCATGCAAAATGCCGGCACGGATTTGAACGACGCTGCATCGCGCGCGATTCGCGCGATCTATGCCGAGGTCGATCAGCGACCGGTGCAACGGGAGTGCGTGCGGCGGACGGAGTGCTGCCAGTTTAAGCTCACGGGCCGCACACCGATGCTCACGGCCGGCGAGGCGGTGGTCGCCGCCGCGGCTCTGCGCGCGAGCGGTCGGCGCGAGTTGCCGGTCTCCGCTGACGCAAAAACAGGTCGCTGTCCGCTGCTGAATCCTGCCGGAAAGTGCCTCATTTACGAGGCGAGGCCATTTGGTTGCCGCACCCATTTTTGTCCGGCCGCCGGCGGGCCATACTCGCGCGACGAAGTGCGCGATCTCGTGCGACGGCTGGAGGAAATTGACGCGCAACTCGGCGGCGACGGACCGCACGCGCTGCCGATGGCCGTGGCTTCGGCGCTAAAAAAAATCGATCGGCCGCCGCGCGGGGCGAAGCACCGTTGAGGCTTCACACCTTCCGCCCGAATTTTTTTTCCAATTCCGCGTAGCTCATTTGAATCATCGTCGGGCGTCCGTGCGGGCAGCAGTACGGGAGTTCGCACGCGACGAGATCCTGCACGAGGCGCAGGCACTCGGGCTCGCGCAGGATGTCGTTCGCCTTCACCGCGTGGCGGCAGACGGTCTTGGCGATCATGTCCTCGCCGAGGCGCAGCTTGGAACTTTGCTGCGACGTTTCGCGCAGCTCATCAATGATGTCGCGGAGAAGCTGCGGCGAATCGGACGCGCCGAGGAATTGCGGCAGCGCGTCAATTTTGAACGTGCCCGGTCCGAACGGCTCAAGTCCGATGCCGGTGCGCGAGAGCGCGGCGAGATTTTCGCGCAACCAGTCGGCGTCGCGCGGTGTGACTTGCAGCGTGATCGGCAGGAGCAGGCGCTGCGTCGGCACGCCCTGGCCTTCCATGCGACGGCGCATGTCCTCGAACAGAATGCGCTCGTGCGCCGCGTGCTGATCCACGAGCACGAGGCCGCCCGCATTTTCCATGAGGATGTAGAGCCGCCCGAGCACGCCGATGAATTTGAAATCCTGCCTGGAGCGCGACGGCGGCGCTGTGGCGGATTGCGATGGCGGCGAGAATTGCGGGTGCGGAAATGCCGGTTGCGGTGGGCCGGAAAATGCGGGCGTACTCGGCGGCGACGCGCTGCCCGCGGGGAAAAATGGGATGGGATCGCGCGGCTGCCCGGCAGCGGCGTCCGCGGACGAGCTTGCGATTATTTCGCCGGGCATTTGCGCGGGCGCACTTGCGGGCGCGGAAAAATGCGACCAGTCGCGGCGCAGTGTGAATTGCTCGGTGGGCGGGATGAGCGGCGGCGTCTCGTCCGGCGAGGCGCGCGGCGGCGCGGGCGCGGTGAAGGTGCGGCTCCACGAACCGCGATCACTTTCCAAAACGCGGCGCGTGACCTCGACGATCACTTCGCGGACGAGCGACGGATCGCGGAAGCGCACTTCGCGTTTCGCAGGATGCACGTTCACGTCCACGGCGGCGGGATCCATCTCGATGGAGAGGAACGTGACCGGGTGCTGCCCCTTCATCAGCGCCGTGTGATAGCCTTCGCGGAGCGCGTGATAGATCGTGGGATTTTCGATCGGGCGGCCGTTGAGAAAAACGATCTGCTGCCCGCGATTCGAGCGGCTCACGCCGGCGCGGCCGAGCAGTCCGCCGACCTTCACACCGGCGATTTCCATCGCGGGCACGTCGAGCAATTCGCCAACGAGCGCCGCGCCGAAAAGATCGCGCAGCCGCTCCCGCAGCGCCTGTCCCGGTGGGAGCTGATGCGCGACGCGCTCGTCATTCACGAAGACGAAACCGACGTGCGGATGGCCGATGGCCTGAAGCTGCAACGCGTGCTCGACGTGGCTCGCCTCGGTGTTTTCCGTGCGGAGAAATTTCCGCCGCGCGGGGAGATTGTAGAAGAGCGAGCGCGCCTCGATCTGCGTGCCCTCAGGCTCGCCGCAGTCGCGCACGGTTTCCATTTTTCCGCCGTTCACGATCACTTCGGTGCCGACGAGCGCGCCGTGCTCGCGCGTCGTGAGGCGGAAACGTGAGACGCTCGCGATGCTCGGCAGCGCCTCGCCGCGAAAGCCGAGCGTGTGGATGGCCATGAGGTCCGCACCGGTGCGGATTTTGCTCGTGGCGTGGCGCTCGAGGCACAGCAGCGCGTCGTCGCGATCCATGCCGCAGCCGTTGTCGAGCACGCGGATGAAGGAATTTCCGCCGCGACGGATGAGCACCTCAATGCGCGTCGCACCGGCATCGAGCGAGTTTTCGACCAGTTCCTTCACCACGCTTGCGGGGCGCTCGACGACTTCGCCCGCGGCCACCTGCGAAGCCACCGCCTCGGGTAGCAGGGCGATTCGGCTCATTTGACTTGGTCGGCGGCGGTCATTACGTTTCGCGGTAATGCTC
The DNA here is from genome assembly GCA_038326125.1 of Chthoniobacterales bacterium. Taxonomy (GTDB): domain Bacteria; phylum Verrucomicrobiota; class Verrucomicrobiia; order Chthoniobacterales; family Chthoniobacteraceae; genus SXWH01. The sequence goes on along the minus strand of JBBQJR010000137.1, from coordinate 840 downwards.
ACGCTCACCGATTCAGCCGTCAAACATCTTCAGGATTTGCTCCGCGACGCGGGCGAGCCCGGCAAGGCGCTGCGCATTTTTGTCGAGCGCGGCGGCTGCGCTGGAATGAGCTACGAGATGAAACTCGACGAGCCTGCCGAGGGTGATTTCGCCGAAGGCCGCGAGGGCGTGCAGGTCGTGGTGGACCCGGCGAGCCTGCCGTACGTGAGCGGCTCGACGATTGATTACACCGACGAACTGGCGGGCGCGGGATTTCGCATTCGGAATCCGAAGGCGGTGCGCTCGTGCGGCTGCGGCACGTCGTTTGAACCCGCGCCGGAGACGGCGGCAGGGGCGCAGTAGCCGGGACGGCGAATGGCTTTGCTCGCTGGAGAAAAGGCGGTGCGCAGTAGTACGGGCAACGGATATTTCATCTGGTCCGTCGTGCTGCTGCTGATGACTGGCGCGTGCCTTGCGAGCTGGATCGGCAGCTTCTACGTGGTGAGCCATCCGGAAAATCCGAAGTGCTATCGCATCCTAAAAAAATTCAAGCGCGTGGATCCGCCGAAGCGGTTTGCCGTCACCGAAGCGCCGAAGGGCGAGTTTCTCACGGCCCCGAAACTGCTCGAGCGATTCGGCAAATTTGGGAAGCTGGAACTCGCGAATGAGAACGCGCTGCTCGTGCGGAATTACGTGACGAACTTCCGCGAGTCGGGCCGGCGCGTGCCGTACGTCGCGGGGAAATTTCAGATCGTACAAAGTTTCGCGCTGGGAAAAGCGGACTGGTTTCCGAGCGGCGCGGTGGCGATCGCGCAAGTGGAGAGCCTGCCGCAGGTGCTCGTGGAGTTTCTCTTTCCGGCT
>JBBQJR010000136.1:0-8092 GCA_038326125.1 Chthoniobacterales bacterium | reverse complement strand
TCGACGATCACAACCGCAACTTCGCGCCGCGCCAGCTTTCCGAGGACGACAAGCCGCTCCCGCCGGTCGCGCTTGGCAGCGGCTATTACACGAGCACGGCGTACGCGGATCACGCGATCAAATGCCTGAAGGAGCACGCGGCGAAATTTTCCGACCGGCCGTTTTTTCAATACCTCGCGTTCACCGTGCCGCATTTCCCGCTGCAGGCACCGCCCGAGGACATCGCGAAGTATCGCGACAAATTTGTGAAGGGCTGGGACGTGACGCGCGAGGAGCGTTTCGCGCGGCAGAAAAAAACGGGCATCGTGAACACGACCCTATCGAAACTCGAACCGGACATCGGGCCGCCGTACGCTTTCCCCGCGGAGATCGCGAAACTCGGGCCGGGGGAGATCAACCGGCCGATTCCGTGGACGGAACTCACGACGGAGCAGCGGGAATTTCAGGCGACGAAAATGGCGATCCACGCGGCGATGGTGGACCGGATGGATCAGGAAATCGGCCGCGTGCTCGCGCAGGTGAAGACGATGGGCGCGATGGAAAACACGCTCGTCCTTTTTCTCTCGGATAACGGCGCGAGTGCGGAAATCATGGTGCGCGGCGATGGCAATGATTTGAATGCAGCGCCCGGATCGGCGGGCAGTTTCCTGTGCCTCGGGCCCGGATTTTCCAGCGCGGCGAACACGCCGTTTCGCCGGCACAAGACGTGGGTGCATGAGGGTGGCATCTCGACGCCGCTCATTGTGCAATGGCCCGCGGGCATCGCGGCGCGCGGCGAATTGCGGCACAATCCCGGCCACCTGATCGATCTCGTGCCGACGATTCTGGAAATCGCGGGCGGGAAAACTTTCGAGAGCATCGAGGGCAAGCCGGTGCCGCCGCCGCCGGGAAAAAGTCTCGTGCCGGTGTTCGCGAAGGACGGCACGGTGATGCACGAATACCTCTGGTGGATGCACGAGGCGAACCGCGCGCTACGCGTCGGCAATTGGAAAATCGTGGCGGCGGGAAAAGCCTCGCCGTGGGAACTCTACGACCTCAGCACGGATCGCGCGGAGTCGAATAATCTCGCGGCCAAGCAGCCGGAGCGAGTGAAGGAAATGGCAGCGTTGTGGGAAAAGCGGACGGAGGAATTTCACGCGCTCGCCATCGCGGACTTGCCGCCTGATGCGATCGAGAAACCGAATGCGAAGAAAAAGAAGAAAGGGGAGGCGGCGGAATGAAACGCGCGATCCGCATTTTCACCGCGCTTGCGCTTTTCCTCGCGGGCACCGCCACCGGGACCGCGGCGAACCGCCCGCCGAACATACTCTTCATCATCGCCGATCAATGGCGTGCGCAGGCGTTCGGCTTCGCGGGCGATCCGAATGTGCAGACGCCGAATCTCGATCGCTTCGAGAAGGAGTGTGTGAACTTCACGCAAGCGGTGTCGGGCATGCCGGTGTGCTCGCCCACGCGGGCGTCGCTGCTCACCGGGCAACGTCCGCTGACGCACGGGATTTTTCTGAACGACGTGCCGCTGAACCCCGATGCCGTGACCATCGCGAAAGTGCTGAAAGGCGCGGGCTACGACACGGGCTGCATCGGCAAATGGCACGTGGACGGGCATGGGCGCACGAGTTTCATCCCCGCCGAGCGGCGGCAGGGATTCGACTACTGGAAGGTGCTCGAATGCACGCACGCGTACAACAACTCGCCCTACTTCGCCGACGGGCCGGACAAGCTGAAATGGGAGGGCTACGACGCGATTGCGCAGACGCGCGATGCGCTGAGCTACATCGAGTCGCACGCGAAATCGGAGAAGCCGTTCCTGCTCTGGATGGCATGGGGGCCGCCGCACAATCCGTACGAAACCGCACCACCGAAATATCAGGCGATGTATCCGCCGGAGAAAATCCAACTGCGCAGAAATGTGCCGCCGGAAATGGCCGAGCGCGCGCGCAAGGATCTCGCCGGCTACTACGCGCATTGCACGGCGCTGGACGGCTGCATCGCGGATTTGCTCGCGACTTTGAAAAAAACGGGCGCGCTGGAAAATACGATCGTGGTTTTCACCGCAGATCACGGCGACATGCTGCTCTCGCACGCAATGCAGCGGAAGCAGAAGCCGTATGAGGAATCCGCGCGCGTGCCGATGCTGTTTCGCCTGCCCGCGAGTCTCGGGATTTCGCCGCGGCGTGTGGAGGGGACGATCAACACCGAGGACGTGATGCCGACGCTGCTTAGCCTGTGCGGCGTCGCGATTCCGAAGAGTGTCGAAGGACTCGATTTCACCGGTTACCTGCGCGGCAAAAAGGATCCATCCGGCGGTTCCGCAGTCGTGCAGTGCGCCGCGCCGTTTGGGGAATTTTCGCGGAAGAATGGCGGCAAGGAATACCGCTGCCTGCGCACGGCGCGGTACACGTTCGCGCGCGATCTCGAGGGGCCGTGGCTGCTTTTCGACAACGAAAAAGATCCGTGGCAACTCGACAATCTCGTCGGCAAACCGGAGCACGCGGAACTGCAGGCGCGGCTCGAGGCGGAACTGAAAGCGAAGCTCGCGGCGCAGCATGATGACTTCCGACCTGGCGAGGAATACATCGCGAAGTGGGGCTACAAGGTGGACGCGAGCGGCACCGCGCCGACGAAGGAGTGACGGCGAGCGGCCGGCGGCATTTGGGCAAAAAAAAGCGCGACCCGAAGGTCGCGCTGCGAGGGCTGCCGGAAGGTAAGTGAAATGTGTATTTTGGATTTCGGGGCTTCCGAGCCTCGCACATTTGAATTTAGCAGCACGCGTGCCAACTCGTGATCGGGGTTGTGCGCGAGCGGGCACCGGCATAATTTTCGCGCCATGCGTCCGAACTGGATCAAAGTCGTCGTCGTGCTCGCCGTCCTGTGGGCGGCGGTGGCGGGGCTTTCCGCGGTGATTCGACGCAGCCGTCCGACGCCGGAGAGCATCGCGACTTTTGTCGGCGGGACGACGCTCGACGGCAAGTCGGCGGCGGCGCGTGCAAAGCTGATCGGCGAGGTGGCGTCGAAGGTGAACCGGCTCGAGTACGAGCAGCGGCGCGAGTTGGACAAGCAGCGGAAGCTCGACAAATTTTGGACCGCGATGACGGCGGAGGAAAAGAGCTGGTATCTCGATCAGGTGCTGCCAACGGGGTTCCGGCAGATGATGGAAAATTTCAACAAAATGGAGCCGGGAAAACGGAAGCGGATGGTGCAGAAGGCCGTGGATGATCTGCGCACGCGCGATGGCGAGCGGCCCGAGCGCGCGCTGGATGATCCGCAGATTCGCAAGATCGTGGATCAGGGGCTGAAGTCGTTTTACAGCGACGCGACGATTGATGCGAAGATGGACGCGCTGCCCTTTCTCGAGGCGCTGGAGCAAACCGTGAAGTGGTCGCACTGATGCGCGCGCGTGCGAGAAAAGCCGGAGGATTCACGCTCATTGAACTGCTCGTGGTCATCGCGATCATCGCGCTGCTCGCGACGCTGGGCACGGCGGCGTGGCAGCGCTCGCAGCGGTACTCGCGGGCGGTGGCTTGCATGCAGAATCTCCGGCAGATCGGCGCGGGCCTCGCGCGGTATGTGGGCGAGCATGACGGATTTTTTCCCGAACTCGTGATGGCGCGCGCGAGCAAGGCGGAGGATGCGCTCGCGATCGACACGGAGCTGCGCGCGTACGTGCCGGACGCGCGCACTTTTTCCTGCCCGGATGACTCCAAGCATCTCGCGCAGTCCAGCGGCACGAGCTATCTCTGGAACAACCGGCTGAATGGCCAGCGGTTCGCTGCTCTGAGTGTGAGTTTTCTCGCGATGAACGCGATTGACGAACCGAGCCGCATCATGGTGATGGGCGACAAGGAGGGCTTTCACCCGAACATCGAGAACAAGCTGAACGTGCTTTACGCGGACGGCCACGCGTCGCAGGAACTGACCTTCCTGAGCGACACACCGGCGAAGTGATGGAAGCGATCCGGCTCGCGAATTTGCGGAAAAGTTTTGCGGGCAAACCGGCGCTGCATGGCGTTTCGTTTTCCGTCGAGCGCGGGGAAATCTTTGGCCTGCTCGGGCACAACGGCGCGGGAAAAAGCACGGCGCTCGGCATCCTGCTCGGCATGGTATTTCCGGACGAGGGCGAGGCATTCGTCGGCGGCATCAGCGTGCAGCGCGAGCGGGCGCGGGCGCTCGCAAAGGTCGGCGCGATTTTCGAGGCGCCGCGTTTTTACGAATACTTGAGCGGCTGGCGGAATCTGGAAATCTTCACGAGCTACAGCGCGATCGTGCCGCGCCGGGAAATGCAGGATGCGGTGGAATTCGTCGGGCTCACGGCGCGCATTCACGACAAGGTCGGCACGTACAGCCAAGGGATGCGCCAGCGGCTCGGCGTCGCGCAGGCGCTGCTGCCGGAGCCGGAACTCGTGCTGCTCGACGAGCCGACGAACGGCCTCGACCCCGAGGGCATCGCGGAAATGCGCGCGCTCATCCAGCGGCTGAACCGCGAGCGCGGCTTCACGGTGCTCTTCTGCTCGCACCTGCTCAGCGAGGTGGAGCAGCTCTGCGATCGCGTGGCGATTTTGCATCAGGGCCGGCTCATTTACAGCGGCCACTGGAAGGAACTTGCACCGAAGAGCGCGCGCTTCCGCATCGAGGCGGAGCCGTGGGGAAAGGTCGCCGCGCAGTTGAATGGCGCAACCGCCGTGGAGCCGGGCGTGATCGAATTGCCGGGCGGCGCGGACATCGCCGACATCGTCACGCGGCTCGTGCAGGCGGGAGTGAAAGTGCGCGCCGTCACGCCGGAAAAACAGACGCTCGAGCAGCTCTACCTGCGGGAGGTCCACAAGCCATGACGGGGGAATTTAAGATTTATGATTTAAGATTTGTCGGCGTGTCGAACCACCGCCGGCGAACTGCGCGGAAGAAATCTTAAATCTGAAATCCTAAATCTTAAATTCCCTGTGCTCTTCCTCCGCCAATTTTCCGCCGAGCTGCTGAAGCTGTTTGCGCGCAAGCGCACATGGATCGGCTTCGGCGCGTTTTTTGTGCTGGAGATTCTGGTGCTCTCGCTCTCGCGGACGGAGCGGGCGAAGCGCGGCTTCCGCGCATTTCTGGAAAATCAGGGCGTGCTCTTCGAGGAATACGCGCGCGGGCTCACCCTCGCGTTCAACATCATGGCGATCACCGTCGCCTTGCTGGGCTCGATTTTTCTGGCGCTCGTCGCGGGCGACATCGTGAGCAAGGAAGTCGAGGATGGCACGATGCGCATGACGCTGTGCCGGCCGATCAGCCGTCTGCGCGTGCTGGGTGTGAAATTTCTCTCGGCGATTGTGTACTGCTTCGCGCTGATCAGTTTCATCGGCCTCACGGCGCTGCTCACCGGCCTCGCGTGGCAGGGGCTCGGCAGCCTGTGCGCGCTCATTCCGGAGCAGAAGCTGCTCGCGTTTTACTCGCCGTCCGAGGGACTCGCGCGCTACTTTTTGGCGCTGCCATTTTACGGGCTGAGCTTCTGCACCATCGTCTCGCTCGCATTCATGTTCTCGTGCTGCAACATGAAGCCCGCGTCGGCGACCATCGTGAGCCTCGCGATCCTTTTTGTCGATCGCATCCTGGATCTCTGGCCGCAGTTTGCATCGTTCCGGAGTTGGTTCATGACGATCCACATGGCGACTTGGGTGAACATTTTCCGCAGCCCGATACCGTGGGGAAAGATGAGCGAGGACTACCTCTACCTCTTCGGCTTGAACGCCACATTTGTCCTCGTCGGCTGCACGATATTCCTGCGCCGAGATCTGAAGTCGTAGCGACGGGAAACGACCGGTCGGCGCGCCGGAATGCCCGACGTTCACGCCCGCCTTCCGGGCGTCCGCGGAGGGGCGTTTACTTGAGGATATTCACGGCGTGGAGCAACTCCTGATCGACGAGTGCGTACGATGGATAGGCGACGCAGAAAACGTGATACTGATACAGTTCCATCGCCGCGAGTGCGGTGATCGCGGCTGCGCTGATGAGGACGGCGCGCTGGCGGAAGCGTGCGCCGAGACTGAGCACCTGTGCAGCGGCGAGGAAGCGGAGCGGCATGTCCCAGATCGTGGCGTAGCGCAGGTTCATCCCGTATTTCACATTTGCCATGAGCGCAAACGTGCCGCCGATGAAAACCAGCAGGAAGAGCGCTGCCTTGTCCGCCGCGCGGAGTTGAAATGCGCGCCCCGTGGCGAGCAGCACGATGAGCGGGCTGACGATGACGAGATCGATCAGATAGCGATACCAGGGACCGTCCCCATTGGCGATCGCCCAAGGCAGGACTTTCGATTTCGCCACGAGAAGCCGATACATCGCGATGAAGGTGTCGATGCCCCCTGCGAGGAAGACGAGCGCGACGAAACCGACGAGCGGCCCGGCGACCGTCATCATCAGCAGGGGCCGACTCACTTTTCCAAAGTGCAGCCAGCGGTTTGCGAGCAGCAGGCCGCAGATGGCGGCGACGACAAAGAACGAGTTTTCCTTTGTCATCACCATCGCCGCGAGGCTGGCGGCGTAGGCGGCGAGCCAGGCCCAGCGTTCAGTGCGCTGGAGATTCTCCCACAGGGTCCAAAGCGCGAGCAGGCACCAGAAGGTGAAGAAGCCGTCGATCATCAGGTGCTGCGCCTGGTGGATCTGATTCAGCGCGACACTCATCAGCGCGGTGGTCGCGAGCGAGAGGGCGGGGCCGCCAATCCGATGGGCAAACCCGGCGGTGACGAGGAGCGAGAGCGTGGTGAATAACGCGGACACAGCCAAAATCGAGGCCGCCGAGGGAGCGCCCGTGAGCGCGTGGTACAGATGCGCCACGAAAACAAAGAGAAAGCGTGTCGGCGGCAGGATCGCGCTGTCGCTCTGGCTCTGGCTGGCGAGATAGCGTTCGCAATGCTCGGGATACTCCGTGAGAGGGATTTTTTCGAGGGTGTCCACATAGAAAATGTACACCGCTTCATCCACTCCCCGCCCGTGGAAGCCTGCCCACGAGTGCATGCGCAGGAACGCGCCCACGATGACGATCAAAGCAAGGCAGATCCAATACGGCCATCGGGAAGCCGGCGCCGCAGGGGGCGCGGGCAAATGCGTTTCGGGCGTGGCTGTGGGTTCCTCGATGAGTTTCATGGGCTTTGGGTCGTGGGTGCGAACGCACGTTGCGTGCCCGTGGGATCCGAGTTTCCGGGAACTGGTCTCGTGCGGGCACAGGCCGTGCTAAGGCTCGCGTCCCATGCGCCCAAATCAATTCGTCCTGATCGCTGCCCTCGCCGCGTTCGTCGCCAAGTTCTGGATCGCCCGCACGACGATTGGGACGACGGATGTGTTTTTGTTCGGCGTTTTCGGCGAGGTGGTCGGGCGCGAGGGACTGGCCAGCGCGTACGAGAAGTTCGCGATTTTCAACCACACTCCGCTCGTGGGCGGGTGGGTCGCCTGGCTCGTGTCCACCTTCGGCGGGAGGCCGCAGGACTACGCGCTGGCCCTGCGTGTGCCGGGCATCGTCGCGGATTTCCTGTCGGTGCTCGTGCTGCTGCGGCTGCGGCAGAAGACGGGCCGCCCGCCGGTGTGGGCGCTCGTCCTTTTCGCGCTCAGCCCGGTGTCGCTCATGATCTCCGGCTATCACGGAAATGTGGACCCCGTGCTCGCGCTCCTGCTGCTCGTGGCGGCGTGGATGTGCGTCGAGCGCAAGCCGCTCCTCTGCGGAATCGCGCTCGGGCTGGCCTGCCAGATCAAAGTGGTGCCGCTGCTCGTCGCGCCGATCTTCGCCGCGTATTGGTGGCAGCGGAAAAGGTTCGCCCGGTTTGCCGTGGCAGCGTGCGCGGTGACGCTCGCGGGCTGGGCTCCCGCGCTCATTTCCGCACCGCAGGCCTTTGCCAGAAATGTGCTCGGCTACGCGGGCTACTGGGGCATCTGGGGCTGGAGCTACACGCTGCGCGCCTCGGGCATGCAGATCTTCCAGAAAGTCGGAATGCTGGAGATGCACGCGGCGCAAAAATTTGCGATGGCTGCGAGCAAATATCTCATCATCGGCTCGGCGCTCTGGCTCGCGTGGCGGCGCCGAAAAGAGGACATTTTCTCCACGCTCGCAGCCATCGCAAATTTTTGC
>JBBQJR010000135.1:0-8119 GCA_038326125.1 Chthoniobacterales bacterium | reverse complement strand
TCGCGCAGGGCGGCGACATCGCATTTTTGTACGGCGTGCTCAAAGTCGGCGTGGAAAATGGCTGGCTCGACGAGCAGTTTCTCAACGAGCGCTGCACCGGCTGGGCGGAACTGAAGTCCAAGATCCAAAGTTCCGAATTCACCATTTTGGAAAAGGGCGCGGGACTGCCGCGCGCGAGCATGGAGGAATTTGCCAAGCTGCTGCATGGCGCGAAGACTGCGGTGCTCGTGTGGAGCCTGGGCATCACGCAGCATCCGCACGGCGAGGATGGCGTGCAGATGATTCTGAATCTCGCGCTCACGCGCGGCTGGGTCGGTCGCGACAAGACGGGCGTGATGCCGATCCGCGGGCACAGTTCCGTGCAGGGCGGCGCGGAGATGGGCGCGTACTGCACGGCATTTCCCGGCGTGAAAGCGGTGAATCCCGAGAACGCCGCGTGGCTCTCACGCGAGTACGGATTTGAAGTGCCCTCGTGGCCAGGCATGACGGCGGTGGATATGGTCGAGGCCTGCGGGCGCGGTGAACTCGACGTGTTTTTCTGCCTCGGGGGAAATTTCCTGCGCACGCTGCCCGAGCCGGATCACGTCGCGCGCGCGATGGAAAATGTGCCGCTGCGGGTGCATCAGGACATCATCCTCACGGATCAAATGTTCATCGAGGCGCGCGAGGAAGTGATCCTGCTGCCGGCGAAAACGCGCTACGAGCAGGACGACGGCGGCACCGAGACGAGCACGGAACGCCGCGTGATGTTTTCGCCGGAACTCCCGCGCGAAGTCGGCGAGTGCCGCGCGGAATGGAAGATCCTGCGCGAGCTGGCGGCTGCCACTTTTCCCGAGCGCGCGCATCTGCTCGGCTGCGAGACGGGCTGGAAAATGCGCGAGGAGATCGCGCGCGTCGTGCCGATGTACGAGGGCGTGCAGCACCTGCGGAAAATCGGCGACGCCTTCCAGTACGGCGGCGCGCACCTTTGCGCGGATGGAAATTTCGAGACGGCCGACGGTCGCGCGCATCTCTCCGCGCCGGACGTTCCGGACGCGCGGCCTGCGGGAAGTTTCCATGTGAGCACGCGACGCGGGAAGCAGTTCAACACGCTGATCTACGCGGAGACCGATCCGCTCACGGGCGCGGATCGCGATGCGATTTTCATGGCGCAGGAAGATGCGACGCGGCTCGGCCTCGCGAATGGCGCGCGCATTTCCATCGTGAACGATCTCGGCCGCTACGAGGGCCGCGTCTTCCTCGCGGAAATCGCGCCGGGCAATCTGCAGGTGATGTGGCCCGAGGGGAACAACATCATCCGCCGCGGCGTGGTGGATGCCGGCGGCGGCGTGCCGGATTACAACGCGCTCGTGCGCGTAGAGACGGCGGAAAAATGCACAGCGGGTTGAATGCGTGAACCTCGCGCTTTTTCAAAAGCACCGGGCCGCTCCGCGCCGGAACGGGTCGGGAGAAACTCAGAGCCGCGGGGAAGATGATTCTCCGCGGCTCTTTTTGAACGGCAAAATGTGGCGCGCGGCCCGTGCGGTCAGCGGCCAAGCAAAAAGCGCAGCGCTCCTCCGAGCGGAGGGCGCGGCGGCGGCGGCGGCGCATAGTACGGCGGCGGCGGGGGCACGCGGCGGAACTCCGGGACCCCGTAGCCGTGGTAACGCCGGACATAATCGCGCCCTTCCGGGCCGTAGCCGGGGCCCAGATAGGACGGCCCATAATCCCGAATCGGATAGCCATACCCGCCGCCGGGACCGTAGCGGCCTTGCGCCTGAGCGGTGAGTCCGCCGGCGGCAAAGGTGAGGGTGAGGGTGGCGAGTGCGAGGAGCGTTTTCATAGACAATGGATTCGACGGCCCGCGCGCGCCGCTATTCACGCCAACTCGTGGAAACAACAAACTGCGAAGGCACGAAGGTCGCGAAGGATTGACGACGGGAAACTTTTGCGTTCGCTGCGGCCTTCGCAGTGCAAATGGTGGGCTCGCAATTTGCCGCTGGAGGGAGGGATTTCCGCGGCTATGCTCCCCGGCTTCCCCATCATGAAAACCTCCATCTTCCACCCGGAAAACCTGGCCCTTTCACTCGCGAAAATTCCGTTCGCCGTGCTCGCCTTCGCGGGTGCCGGCGTTTTTTTTCGGCCAGCTGGCGCCGAGGAAATCACGAAGGAACAGGGCGAATTTTTTGAAGCCAAAATCCGGCCGGTGCTCGCGGACACCTGCTATCGCTGCCACAGCGCGGATGCGGGAAAAAGCAAGGGCGGCCTCACCCTCGATGCGCGCGATGCGATGCTGAAGGGCGGCGACACGGGCGCGGCGGTGGTGCCGGGCGATGCGGAAAAATCGCTGCTGATCAAGGCGGTGAATTATGGCGATCCGGATTTGCAGATGCCGCCGTCGAGCGCGGGCGGGAAGCTGAGCGCTGCGCAGATTGCGGATCTTTCGGCGTGGGTGAAAATGGGCGCGCCGGTGCCGGCGAATGCGACGGCGATCAAGACGAAACTCAGCGGCATGACGGATAAGGCGCGCGGGCATTGGTCATACCAACCGGTGAAAAATCCGAAGGTGCCGCTCAACAAAAACCAGCAGTGGTGCCGCACGCCGGTGGACTGTTTCATCCTGCAGAAAATCGAGGCGGCGGGCATGCTGCCTTCGCCGGATGCGGCGCAGGAAACACCGGAAATTTTGCTGCGCCGCGCATTTTACGATCTCATCGGACTGCCCCCGAGCCCGGCGGAAATCGAGGCCTTCGTCGCGGACTACCGGCGCGATCACGCGGGTGCGTGGGCGCGGGTCGTGGATCAGCTTCTCGCGTCGCCTCACTATGGCGAGCGCTGGGGGCGGCACTGGCTCGACACCGCGCGCTACAGCGACACCGCGGGCGCAAATGTGAACGGCACCGAGTATCGCTACGCGCACGCGTGGACGTATCGCGACTGGGTGATCAACGCCCTGAACGCGGACATGCCGTACGACAAATTTCTGACGCATCAGCTCGCGGCGGATCTGCTGCCGAAGGATCAGCAGGGGCGCAATGGCGAGAATCTCGCCGCGCTCGGCTTCATCACCGTCGGCGAGCGGTTTGGAAATCCGAACGACCAGATCAACGAGCGCATTGACACGGTGAGCAAGGCGATGCTCGCGATGACCGTCTCGTGCGCGCGCTGCCACGACCACATGTTCGACCCGATTTCGCAGAAGGATTACTACGCGCTGCACGGCGTCTTTTCTAGCATCACGGAGCCGAACCTCAAGCCGCTCATCGGCACGCTGCCGCCCGCGGATTTGCTCGCGGACTACTCGAAAAAAGAGACCGGCGTGAAACAGGAAATCGCGAGTGCGTACTACGAGTCCATCGGGCAGTTCAACCAGACCTTCCGGCTGAAATCGCCGACCTATCTCGAGCTCGTGTCGCTCGCGCGCGAGCCCATCAGCGCGTCGGAAAAGCTGTCGCCCTTCGCGCTCCTCCGCAATGCCGGCAAGCTCGACGACGAGATCGCGCGGCGGCTCGACGCGCGGGTGAAAAAGAAGGACGACAGCGTTTTCGGCCCGCTCGCGATGCTGTCGGCGATCAAGGCCGAGGAGTTTGCCGCGAAGTCGCCCGCGGTGATCGCGCAGGTGCAGACGGGATTTTTGCCGGCGACGAAAAAGCCGATCAACCGGCTCGTCGCGCTCGCCTTTCGCGGCGCGAAACCGGGCACGGTGAAATCCATCCGCGACGTGTGGCAGGTGTATGACAACGCCTTCGCGATGGTCGCGCCGAAGTCCGCGATCTGGCTCGACGAGATGGCCGTGAATTCCAGCGACAACGTCCCCGGCGTGGACACGGCGATGTCCGAGCTGCTGCAAATTCCCTTCGAGGTGAAGCCCGGCGGCACGCTCTCCATCGCCGATTTCCGCCAGCTCATCGAGCGCCTGCCGAACAACCGCAAGCGCGGGGCAGAGGGCGCGCTCGTGCGCCTGAACGAACTCCAGCTCACGCATCCCGGCGCGCCGGCGTACGCGATGATCGTCGCGGACAAACCGAAGCCGGAGAACTCGCCGGTCTTCATCCGCGGCCAGGCGAACACGCGCGGCGAGATGGTGCCGCGCAGGTTTCTCGATGTGCTTTCGCCCGAGGGAAAAGGCGTGCCTTTCACGCAGGGCAGCGGGCGTCTCGAACTCGCGCGCTGCATCGCCGACAAAAATAATCCGTGCACCGCGCGCGTGATGGTGAACCGCGTGTGGATGCACCACTTCGGCGAAGGACTCGTCTCCACGCCCGACGATCTCGGCACGATGGCCGAGCTGCCGACTCATCCCGAATTGCTCGACTGGCTCACGAATTACTTCACCGAAAACGGCTGGAGCCTGAAGAAACTGCACCGCCTCATCATGCTCTCGCGCGTCTATCAGGAGAGCAGCCATGTCATTGATGAGTATCAGGACAAGGACCCGTACAACCGCCTGCTCTGGCGCGCGAATGTGCGCCGCCTCGACTTCGAGTCCGTGCGCGACTCGCTGCTCTCGATGAGCGGCCAGCTCGATGGCGCGCTCGGCGGGAAGCCCGTGAACGTGACCGAGGAACCCTACAGCTTCCGGCGCTCCGTGTATGGCTACGTGGATCGCGGAAATCTCCCCGAACTCATGGCGCACTTCGATTTCTCGAAACCGGAAATGGCGAACTCCAAGCGCACCGCGACCATCGTTCCGCAGCAGGCGCTCTTTTTGATGAACAGCCCGATGTCCGTGGATGTCACGCGCCGCATCGTCGGACGGCCAGAGTTCACCGGCGCCCGTGACGACCTCGGGCGAATTTCCGCGCTCTACCGGATCATTTTCCAGCGGATGCCGGTCAAAAGTTTGTCGAAGGAAAATCCGCGGGACGAATGGAAGATGGGCCTCGAATTCGTGAAGATCGAATCGCAAGACTGGGCCGCGAACAACTTCGCCGCCAAGAACTTGAAGCAGGGTCGCGACCGCATGGATGCGCGCGCCGCGATCAAAAACGATGGCTTCCGCGTCTCCCGCCGCGCGCTAAATGCGTGGGAGACGTACGCACAGGCGCTGCTCTTCTCAAACGAGGCGGCGTACGTGAACTGAGTCGCCTCCGAAAGGCTTGGACATTTCCAGCCATGAAAACTCCAGCCATCGCGATCCTCTGCCTGCTTGCCGTAGGGTGTGCGGGGACGGGACAGGCAGCGTCGGTGCCGGAAGTGAAGGTGAACTTGGCGGCGACGATCGCAAAGCTGCGTGCTCCTTTTGACAAGGTGTTCCGCAGCATCGAACCGGAGTTGAAGCGGCAGGCGGGAGACGTGGATGCCCGGTACCTCGAAGGTCTCGCGAAACTTGAATCGGGTTTTTCCAAGTCGGCAGATTGGTTTGGCCTTGCCGCAGTGCAGACCGAGCGCGAGCGGATCCGGGTTGGTGTCGAGTTGGATGTTGAAAAAGCGCCTACACTCGAGGGGAAGCTCGGCGAGGCGTTTCGCATCCACGAGGCCGCAAGGAAGAAGGTTCGGGAAACATTCACAAGGGAGCTGGCGGAACCGGGGAGAAACTGCCGTGTTGCTCTGGCGGACCTGCAGTATCGCTTGATTGAAGCTGGTGACATCGAGAGCGCTGTGGTGGTGAAGGACGCAAGACACCGATTTGCGGCGGAGCTATTCACGTGGACGGGTATCCAGACGAGCTTCCAGGTTTTTTCCAATTGGTGCGGGACGTCGCTGAGGAGGAAAAAACCTGCGCCCGGCGAAGTATCGAGCTCAACCGATTTGGGTTTGCCATCGTGAGGGGACTTATTTGGCTCAAGAAAAATCAGGAAGCGGACGGCTCATGGGGCGACAGGAACAAGAGCGCGATGACGGGCTTTGCGCTGCTGAGCTTCCTCGGTGCAGGCGAAACGCCGGAATCCCAAACCTACGGCCAAACAGTGACTAAGGCGGTGGATTGGATTTCCGAAAATGGCGCGAAGTCCGACGGACGGCTGAACATGGCGAAAAAATTCGACCAGCCCGGCGTGTATGAGCATGGCATCTGCACCTACGCACTCTGCGAGTATTACACGATGACCAAGGACGAGCGGGTGGTGCCGCTGCTCACGAAAGCCGTGGGCTACATCATCGAAGGTCAGGGGCCGAACGGCGGCTGGATGTATTCGTATGACAAGACGGCGGACGATCTCTCCGTGAGTGGCTGGCAGATTCAGGCGCTCAAAGCCGCCAAGCTGAGCAAACTCGACATCCCCGGTGTGCGGGAGGCTCTAAAGAGCGCTGGTAAATTCCTGGATAGGATGAAGGGGCCGCATGCCGGTTACGGCTATCGCGGCCCCGAAGACCGGTATAGCCTGACCGGTGTCGGCCTCTATTGCCAGCTCCTGTGTGACGGCGAGCGTGGTGTTTTGCGCAAGGGGATGGAATGGCTGCTCAATGAAACCGAGAAGAACCAGCCGGTGAAATACCAAGCCGGATACGCCAGCCTTTACGCGTGGTATTACCACACTCGGGCATGCCTGGTGTTCGGCGGCAGTGCGTGGACGAAATGGCGGCGCTACTTTGAGGATGAGATCATCGCTGCCCAAAGTGCGGATGGGAGCTGGCCCATCACCGAGGGAGAGAACCCCGGTCCGCAGAGAATGCCCGGCAAAATCGGGCAGGTCTATCGCACCACGCTTTGCACGCTGATGCTCGAAGCCAGATTCCGCTACCTTCCGACGTTGCAGTAGAAGTGGCGCTGGCTCGCCGCACTACGCGAGCAGGGGGCGGATGACTTCGCCGTGCATGTCTGTGAGTCGGCGATCGAGCCCGTTGTGGCGAAAGGTGAGCTTCGTGTGGTTAATGCCGAGCAGGCGCAGGATCGGCCTGTCGTTGTTCAACGCGGCTACCAAGTGATGTGGACCTCGAAGTCGCTCGCGCCGCCGCCTTCGTCCTGCAGATGGATCACGAGTTTTTCGCCGTTCGCTTCCGTGGGCTGCTCGAGCACTTTGACGTAGCCTTTGTTTTTCACTTTTTTGGCGGAGTTGACCGACACATGCCGGCCCGCAAATGGCGCGAGGGGCGGCGTGAATTTCGTGAAGTCGTCGGAAATTTTGCCCTGCCAGTTCGGCACCCAGTTGACGCCATTGATGGAAATGTTGACGGGCTTCGACCAGTCAATGTGCTCGAGGTGCAGCTTGCCATCCTTGATCTCGATGTGGTCGCCGGCATCGACGGTGGCGCGGAAGACAATCCGGCGCGTGCCTTGTGTGGTGGGAATGGATTTGGGCGTTGTCGCCTTCGCGCCAGCGGTCGCCGTCGCCGCGACAGGATCCGCCTTTGCCAAATGCGCGACGATCTCGGGTGTCAGCCATGCGGCGGAAATTTCCTCGCGCTTTGCTTTGACGAGAAGTGCGTCGTCGATGCGCTGGCGCTGCGTGAGCTGAGTCTGTGCCTGCGCGAGCACTGCATCGTATTTCGCATGCAGCGCCTTGATGCGGACGGCTCGCTCCTTTTCCAAGCGCGCGATCTGCACGCGGATGGCGGCGCGGAGTTGCTTCACCGCGGCGGGATCAGCCGGTTCGTCCTGCTCGGGGAAGACATTGGTTTCTGCGAATCGCTTCTGCTCGTTGCGCAGCACGACCACTCCGTCCAGATCGCCGGCAGTGCCTGCTTTGGAAATGGCGGCGTCGAGCGAACTGAGAAACTGGAGTTTCAATTTGCCCAACTCTCCCTCATGCACATCGGTCACGTCGCGCTTCGATGCGGCCAGCCATTGCGCGTCGGTTGCGGCGAGCCACTTTTGCATTTCCGATTGCGCGGGCTCCGCCGTGGCGGGCGCGGCGCTGTTTTGCGCGAGGGCGTTCGTGCCGAGGGCCAGCAGCAGGGAGAGAAAAAGTGCGCGCGGTGTTTTCATGAGAGCGTGGTGAACGGCGTAGCGACTTTCCGACGCCCGCGCACGGAAGATTTCTTACGCGAGCAGCGGGCGGATGACTTCGCCGTGCACGTCGGTGAGGCGGCGGTCTTTTCCGTTGTGGCGGAAGGTGAGTTTCGTGTGCTCGATACCGAGCAGGTGCAGGAGCGTGGCGTGGATGTCCCATACTTGCGTGGGATTTTTCCGGTCGAGCGGCTTGTAGCCCCACTGGTCGCTTTCACCGTGCGTGATGCCGCCCTTGATGCCGCCACCGGC
>JBBQJR010000134.1:0-8125 GCA_038326125.1 Chthoniobacterales bacterium | reverse complement strand
GAGGCGGTATCGGAGACACTAAAGTGGCAGTCAAAGGTTCCTGCTTCGGTGGGGGTTCCTGAGACGGTCGCATCCCTGTCCCAGGCTGCGATGGACAGCCCTTCCGGGAGATCGGTGCAAATCCAAGTCATGGGAGGGCGGCCTTGGGAGGAGACCACCTGTTCTGAATACGCCTGCCCCACAGTGCCATCGTTGAGTGTATCGGTCGCGAGTCTGACAGGGAACCCGATGGTGAGCGAAAGGTCTGCCGTGTCGGTGGCATCGTCGCCGTCGGTGACCGTTACATTCACCATGGAGTTTCCCGTTAAATTCGTCGTCCCGGAGATCGTGCCGTCTGATGACATTGAAAGACCGTCCGGCAGCCCGGTGGCGCTCCAAACGTAGGACGGGGTGCCTCCGCTGGCCGAGACTGTCGTTGAATAGGCCGCGTTCTGCACACCATCGCCGAGATCATTCGTGGTAATGGTGAGCGCCGATGAGTCGCTGCTGTCCGAAGAGGACGAATCGCTACTCTCCGAGGAATCGCTACTCTCCGAGGAATCGCTGCTCTCCGAGGAATCGCTGCTGTCCGTGGAATCGCTGCTCTCCGAGGAATCACTGCTGTCCGAGGAATCACTGCTGTCCGAGGAATCACTGCTGTCCGAGGAGTCGCTGCTCTCCGAGGAGTCGCTGCTCTCCGAGGAATCGCTGCTGTCCGAGGAATCGCTGCTGTCCGAGGAGTCACTGCTGTCCGAGGAGTCGCTGCTCTCCGAGGAGTCACTGCTTTCCGAGGAGTCACTGCTCTCCGAGGAGTCACTGCTCTCCGAGGAGTCACTGCTCTCCGAGGAGTCACTGCTCTCCGAGGAATCGCTGCTGTCCGAGGAGTCACTGCTTTCCGAGGAGTCACTGCTTTCCGAGGAATCGCTGCTCTCCGAGGAATCGCTGCTGTCCGAGGAGTCACTGCTTTCCGAGGAATCGCTGCTGTCCGAGGAATCGCTGCTGTCCGAAGAGGATGAGTCGCTGCTATCCGAAGAAGATGAGTCGCTGTTGTCCGAGGACGATGAACCGCCACCACCGCCACCACCATCGTCGCTTGAATCACTCGAATCCGAAGAACTGCTGCTGCTGCCACACTGGTATTTGTCCTCCAGATATTGCTCGACGGTGAGCCGGTCGCTCTCGCTCAGGTTCCCTTGGTAAAGGAGCACCTCGCAGAGAATGCCATCGAAGCCATTGCCGGTTCCGGGAGCGACGCCGAGTTGATAGCCGGTGACGACCGAGGGCTGCGCAAGAACTTGGCTGCACAGGCTGACGAGCGGCAGGCTCTCGCGGTATTCCACGGTGAGCGGACAGAAGACCGACATATCCGCGGCGATGATCGCCTGCGGCATACTGTCGAGGTCGAGTTCATACAGCGCTAGGCCATTGCTGCCCACCGAAACGGCAACGGCGAACGGGCGCGTGTCCCCCTGAATATTGCGGGTGAGAGTCTGCTGGAAAAGGAAGCGGCGACCGGTGGCACCGGGGCCGAAGACGGGCGACTGCTCAGACGAACTGCGACCAAGGAGAAAAAGGGTGAAGTCCGCACCGGTGGTGGCGAGTCCTTGGACAGCCAGCGAAGTGCCGTCGGAAAACTGGATGCCGGCAAAATCCAGAAAGACGCTGGAGACAAACTCGGGACGCGCCGCCTCATCGGCCTGGGAGAGGGAGGGCAGGCCGGGCTGAGGACTCTGCCAAGTGATGACACGATTGCTGCCGTCGAGGGCCACGCCCTCATCGGCATTGAGCCACAGGAGAAGACCGCTGGTGGGAGGAGTAGGCATGCCTGGGGAGAGACGAACCGCGCGCAAGCCGTAAGCAACTGCCGCGACCGCTGGCAAGCTTTATTTTTACCGTTTCCATACGTTGAATTTGCGTGGGAGAAAAAGTCGCATTTGCTCTCCCAAATTCCGCCCCTTCCCATTGAAAACACACACCGTCACGCCGAAGCCGAACGCCGCGAATTCACGGAGTTTGTCGTGAAGAACGGGACGTAGCGATGGTGTATCCGCTAATCGTGGTGGATGCGATTTTGCGGAAGCTCGTGCGGCCGGTGCAATAGGTGCGCGGGCGGGTGGAGGCGGATCGGGTGACCAGTTGGAATTGAGTTCCGGGCGGGGCTGAATGGAAACCGCAGGGGCATCCGGCGCGCGGGGAAGCCAACACCGCGCCGGTGGGATGGCAGCAGTCCCACCGTGAATTCGCATCAATCCCGCCGCCGGACGATCACGCACGCGCCTTCCGTCCGCACGATCTGCACCGCGGTTCCCGGTTCGATGAAATCGCCGCCGGTGATCGCATCCACGCGGTTCCCCGCGACGAGAATCGTCCCGCTCGGCCGCAGCGCTGTGGCCGCCACGCCCTTCTGCCCGATGAGTGCGGCCAGCCCCGCCGCCGGTGCCGTGCCGGTGCCCGTTGCCGCGAGCGTCATCCGGCGTCCCAAGCGCGTGTGCTGGAATTTTGCCGCCCACCACCACCACAGCCCCGCCGTCAATGCCGCCGTCGCGACGAGCGTGACATTCCCCGCAAACACGCTGACCTCGCTGTAAGCCGCCGCCACCGCCGCGATGAGCAAGATGCCGCCGATGATGCCCGCGATCATCCCGGGCAGAAACATCTCGAGAAACAGCAGCGCCACGCCGGCCGCGGCGAGCGCGATGACCGTGCTGATCATAAATCAAAGGCCGGCGCGGGATTCTCCGCGTCAGTCGCGGACGCGGCTCGGGCGCACGTAGTCCGTCTCGTCCCCCCGGCGCGGCGGCAGCGGTGTGGGACCGGGCCGCGAACCCGAGCCCGAACCATGAGGGCCGGCGGTGTCGCGATGGTCGCCGGTGAAGAGATTGTGAAAGGCGTCGCCGATTTGCCGCCCGCGGCGTTCCATGTGGTTGCCCACGCGCTCGAAAAATTCATTCGTCTCGTCATTCGCGCGCTGGAGCCCCGGCGCGACGCGCGGTCCCGGGCGATACGGCTCGTCCACATAGCGCGGCGGGGGATCGTAGCGGGGAACCGGCTCGGGATCATACCGGGGCTCCGGCACGGGATCGTAGCGCGGTGCCGGTGCCGGTGCGGGTGCGATGCGCGGCGCGGCGGCGACCGGCTTGCGCGACGTGCCGCCGAGCCCCTCGGTCGCGAGGACATTGCCCGTCGTGGCCGCGATGTTCAGCATTGCGGAGTCGCCGGACTTGTCGTCGGTGAGGCGGATTTCCCAAACCGGCGAGCCGCCCTTGCTCCCGGCGCGCAGCGTGTAGCTCGCGTGGTCGAAAGTGAACGCGACTTTTTTCGCCTCGCGCGCGGCGACGGTCTGCACGCCGTCGCTGTCGAGATTGAGTTGGCTCATGTTCATCGGTGCACCGGCAGCGGGCGCCGCCTGCTCGCCGGTCACGCGATTTCCCTGCACGGAAAATTCCTTCGCGCCCCCGCGCGCCGCGGCGTCCTGCACGAGGATTTTCCACACGCGCGGCTGCGGCGCGCCGTTGTCGCCGCGGACTTCGGTCACGTTGTCGAGCAGCGCCTCCGTCTTCTGCTTGCCGAGGACGCGCAGCGCCTCGTAGGCCGTGGCCGCGCGGGCGGCGTGCGATGCGAGCACGATGGTGAATGCGAGGAAGACTGTTCTCATGGGGTCGGATAATGCCGGGCCAATGCGAAATTTCCAGCACGAACGTTTGCGGCTCGATTCACCGCGTGGAGGCCGGATTCCGTCTCCCATCCGATTGGGTCGCGCCCCGCAGTGACAGCGCGAGAAAGGTAGTCGCGGGCGGTCGCCCGCGTCCGCGCGCTCTCCCGAGCGCGCCTACGATCCGCTGCGGGCTCCGCGCGGCATCGCCCCCGATTAAGCTCACTCCGGGCTTACGTCGCGTTCTCAGTTTGCGGCTCTGCACTCGCCGGTTCCTCGTGCGGAATCAGCTCGCCGAGCCGCGTTTTCAGGACATCGAGTCCCTCGGATTTTTCCGCACACACGGGGAAGACCTCGAGCTTTTTGTAGCGCGCCTTGAAGTGCTTCAGCTTCGTCTTCGCGCCCGCGAGATCCATTTTGTTCGCGACGACGATCCACGGCCGCTCGCTCAGCGTCGGGTCGTAAAGGTCGA
Organism: Chthoniobacterales bacterium; assembly: GCA_038326125.1. Classification (GTDB taxonomy): domain Bacteria; phylum Verrucomicrobiota; class Verrucomicrobiia; order Chthoniobacterales; family Chthoniobacteraceae; genus SXWH01. Next base: position 4,022 of record JBBQJR010000134.1, on the reverse strand, counting down.
GTTCCTTGCGCAATTTCTGCAAATCCTCCAGCGGCTCGCGTCCCTCGCTGCCCGCCATGTCAAGCACAAAAATGAGCAGCTTGCACCGCACGATGTGCCGCAGGAAATCGTGTCCGAGCCCGACATCCGCGTGCGCGCCCTCGATGAGCCCGGGGATGTCCGCGACGGTCACGCGCCGGTAATCCGCGAGGTCCACGACGCCGATGTGCGGCGTGAGCGTCGTGAAGGGATACGCGGCGATTTTCGGGTGCGCGTGGGAAATGCGCGTGAGCAGCGTGCTCTTGCCCGCGTTCGGATAGCCGACGAGTCCGGCGTCCGCGATCTTGCGCAGTTCGAGGTAAAATACGCCCTCCTCGCCGTCATTCCCTTCGGAGAATTCCCGCGGCACACGATTCTTGCTGCTCTTGAAATGCACGTTGCCCTTGCCGCCGTCGCCGCCTTTGCAGAGCACGAAATCCACGCCTGGCACATTCAGGTCCATCACGAGTTCCAGCTCCTCGGGATCCATTTTCTTCCGCGGCGCCTGCCGGTGCTCGAGCGTCGCCGCCTCGTCGTCCGTCAGCGTTTCGAGATTCAGAAAAGACGCCGTGTTGCGCGGGGCCGGGCCATTTTCCTCCGGCTCGAACGGCATCCGGTACACGAGCGTGCCGATGGGCACCTTGTAAATCGCATCCGGCGCCGCGCGGCCCGTGCAATTTTTCGAGCCGCCATTTTCGCCCGCCTTGCCCTTGAGATTCGACTGGTAGTGAAACTCCACGAGGTTGTCCACATTCGGATCGGGCCGCAAAATCACGCTCCCCCCGCGTCCGCCATCGCCGCCATCCGGCCCGCCGCGCGGGACAAATTTTTCGCGGCGAAAAGACACGGTCCCGCGCCCGCCGTGGCCGGCCTTCGCCTTGATCTGGATGTGGTCAACGAACATCCGCGCACCTTCACGCGGATGCCGCCGCGTGTCGAGGAAGGCGTGGAGCGCCGCCCGTCCTGGGGGCCATCGCGACACCACGCGCCGCGTCACTTTCCTCCCGCGTCTCCGCGTGACGCGGACAAGAAAGATTGGGCCTGCGGCGGGCAGACGTGGTCGGCGGCACGCGCGGCGCTCTGCCTCGCTGCGCTCGCCCGCGCGAGATTGGGAAATCTCGCCTACATTTGCTCCGCACCGGTGATGCGTGCGCCGTCGCGTGTCCACCGCTGCACCGGCGCGGCACGCCCCTTGCGCAATTGTTTCGCGAGCTCCGGCACATCGCGCTTTTGAGCCATCAGATTCTCGACGCCCGTCTCGCTGCAACTCAGCACATCGAAGTGCCCCTTCTCATCGCGCGGCCGCCCGATGATTCGTGAAAATCCGCACGCCAGTCCCGCAACTTTGCCGCGCCGCGCGAGCACGAGAAAACTGTAGGGCAGCGTCCCCGTGTCGATCCCGAGTTCGCGCCCAAACTGCGCCCACCGCGCATCGCGCGAAGCCTCCGACGGCACGCGCGCGAAGTGGTGGCACCAATGCGCCGCATTTTCCGGCGCGAGCATCCCGCAGCGCGCCGCGTGCGTGCAGGGCGCGATGATGTCGAACTCCGCGCGCAATTTCTCGCGCACCGCAATCAGCCGCCGGCTGTCCGCGTGCGTGCCCGCCTCGATCCAGATGATTTCCTCCGCGCGCCGCGCCGCTGCGACGATGCGGTGCTCCGCCGCTTCGTCCGTTTCATTCAGCACATGGCTCACGAGCAGCAGCGATCCCGCGGCCGCATCGCTCGCATCCGGTTTCATCTGCACGCGCATTTTTGGAAAATGAGATCGCGCACGCGAATCGGCAAAGCGCATCGCGAACGGCGAGACATCCGTGAGCGTGAGCGATTCAAAATGTTCCCACGCGCCGAGCACGCGCCGCCCCGCGATGCCGCTCCCGCAGCCCCAGTCCACGATGCGTTTCGCCGATGGACGCCAGCCGCGCGCGTTCAATTCGCCGAGCACCGCGTCCCATTTCCACCCGATGCGCTCGCCGAAGGTCGTATCGTAGAGCGCCAGATCGCTTTCATTTTTCCAGTAGCCGCCGCCCGCGCACGAGCCGTCCAGAAAACGCGCGCGCAGCCTCGCGAGGGCGGCGAGTTCCGGCTTCGTGAAAAGTTCCTGCGCCATCCGCGGGGTGCCGCGCCTCCGCTACCGATCTTTCAATTCCTGCGGCGGCGTCGGGTCGCGGCCCTCGCGCACCGCCTGGCGATACTCGGTCCACGGCCCCTTGCCGTTGCTCGGCCGGAAATCCTTGCGATGCGTGGCCATGTTGGAATTGCAACCGGCGAGCAGCATCACAGCGAGGGCGGGGAGAAAAATTTTCATGGGGCGGCAGCGAAGCAAAGAGAGCGGGGTGCGTCAACGGTGGGCGCGCGGCGTGATTGCAGCGTGGGGCCGACGATTCGTCGGCCAAAAGACGCGGAAGCAGAAGGAGTGTCTCAGGTCGCGCTGTGCGTGTGTCCGTCGAAAGCCAGCCTGCGCCCGCAGCCATGAAACTCATCCGGCCACCAAGCAGCCGCGACCCAGAAAGCGTCGCGGAATTTCACCCGCCGTTCTTGGCCGGGCGCGCGGTGCCGACGACTTGTCGGCGCTCCATTTTCGCGGGTCACTTCAGCGTGGAAAGATACTGCACCAGGTCGCGCAATTCGCGCTTCGTGAGCACCTCGCCCATGCCCGGCGGCATCGCGCTCGGGAGCGAGGCGCGCTCCTTCACGTCGGTCTTTTTCACATGCTGCGATTTTCCGTCCGCGGGATTTTTCAGCGTGAGCTCGTCCGCCGTTTCCGCGCTGAGCAGGCCCGCGACGATGTCGCCTTTCTGCAAAGTCACCATCACGTTGTCGTAGCCTTTCGCGATCACCGCGTTCGGATCCACGATGCTGCGGAGCACGTATTCGCGGCCCATTTTCTTGCCGACCTCCGCGAGTTCCGGGCCGACGTCGCCGCCTTCGCCCTTCACCTTGTGGCAGCGCATGCACGCTGCCTCGGCCTTCTCGCGGAAAATTTGCTTCCCGGTTTTTCCGTCGCCGCCCTCGAGGCATTCGCGCCAGCGGGAGAGGGGATCGTCCGCCTTCCGCGCGGCCTCAAAGGTGGCGAGTTTCCTTTTGATCTCCGCGTCCTCGCGCGTGCCTGCGGCTTCGAGCAGATCGAGGATCATTCCGGCTTTCAGTTTTCCGGCGAGCAGAAGATCGAGCTGCTGCGCGATGATGCGGTTCGACTCACGGCCCGGCGCCGCGGCGATGTTCGCCAGCGCCTCCTGCTGCTCGCGCACGGTGCCGGTGCCGAGGATTGCCGCGTTCGCCTTCACGGCCTGCTCGGGGGAAATCCTGCCGGCGAGTTTGCGCGCGGCCTCGGCGAGCGTCTTGTCGCGCGATTCCAGTGCGAGCGAAATGATGGTGTCCAGCTTCGGCGCGCCGATCTCCGCGAGCGTGTGCAGCGCCGCCGCGCGCACTTCGCCGGAGGCATCGGAATTCGTCTCCAGCATCGTGATCATTTTCGTGGACGCCGCGACTTTGTTCGCACCCGCCGCGTGCAGCGTCGCGATGCGGATGGCATCAATCTTCGCTCCCAGCAACGCCTCCATGTGCGTGCCAAGTGCCGCGGCGGCATCGGCCGCATCGCGTTGCCCATCGCCCTCGACGACGATTCCGAGCACGCGATCGCGCCCGAGTTTCACCGGCCACTCCGCGAGCGCCGCGAGTGCATCGAGGCGCACCGTTTCGGCGAGCGCCGGATTCACCGCGAAGGCCGCCAACCGCGCCGCGCACTCGCGCGTGCCGAGCCGGTAGTTGGCATTGATGACGCGGCGAAGCAGCGCGCTCTCCATCATCGACGCGCGAGACGCGGTCGCGTCCTCAGTTTGCGTCGGTGCTGCGCTGGTCGTGTCTCGGGTAGGGTGGGCGTCCCGCCCGCCGGCCGAGGCGTCCCCGCCTCGGCCTTCGGACGTTCGAGACGCGTCCTTCGCAGGCTTCGCGTTGGCGACGTCCGATGGTTCGCGCGAGACGCGCGCACCGGCAGGCGGGACG
>JBBQJR010000133.1:0-8152 GCA_038326125.1 Chthoniobacterales bacterium | reverse complement strand
CGGCGACCTGTACCCGCCGATTACAGGCCTGGACTCGCCGATTACAGGCCTGGACTCGCCGGTTACAGCCCTGGACTCGCCGGTTACAGCCCTGGACTCGCCGTCCACATCCCGCGGAATCGGCGTCCACATCCCTGGACTCGCCGCGTACATCGCTGTACTCGCCGAGTCCAACGCTGTACTCGCCGAGTCCATCCCTGCACCCGACGCCCCAAAGACCGTCCCCACCGCCCGGGGCATTGGGTTTCGGCGGTGGGAGTGGGGTGATTTCGGGTGGGCCATGTCTCGACCGCAGTCATTGCTGCGCGACCTCCCAGATGTGCGTGCCGGCTTCAAAAGACAAGCATTACTTTTTGACAGTCGGGCAGTGGCCGGTGCGTTCGGAAAAGACGCCGGCGCGGGGGGTGGCCCATGCTTTCGCGCCGGGATGAACTTCGGATTGGAACGTGGTGCGGATGGGGTGCGGGCGAAATCCCGCTCGCGCCGTGCCTGCTTCCGCGTGTAAACGCGCGCGTGAAATTTTCCATCCTCAGCAAAGCTCCGGCGGCGACACCGGGCGTCCGCCTTTTCACCACCGCGCAGCGCAAGGCACTGCCGTGCGGCATCTCGGACACCGAGCTTTCGCTCAAGCCGGGCTCGCGCATTTTCCACCACGGCGAAAATGTGCTCTGCGCGGGTCTCGGCGACGCGGGCAAAGTCACGGCTGACGAAATCCGCCACGCGGCGGGGAGCGCGGCGATGGCGATGAAGCGGAGCGGGCGCACGCGCTTCACGCTGCACCTCGGCGAGTGGGCGCAGTTCGCCGGGGCCGCGGTCGAGGGGATGGTGCTGGCGGATTATTCCTACGAGGAATTCAAGACGACGCGGGCCCGCACGCTGGAGCACGTGAACGTGCTCGTGGACGCGCGGCAAATCGCCGCGACGAGGAAGGCCGCAGCGCCCGCGCAAACGCTCGGCGAATTCACCAACCTCGCGCGCGGAATCGCAAACCGGCCCGGCAACGTCGTCTTCCCCGAGACGCTCGCCGAGGAGGCACGCTGGCACGCGAAAAAGCACGGCCTGCGCTGCACGGTGCTCGACGAGCGGCAGCTTCGCGCGCGGCGCTTCGGCGGCATCACCGCGGTCGGCGGCGGCAGCGCGCGACCGCCGCGGCTCATCGTGCTGGAGCATCGCGGCGGCCCGCGCACGCAGGCGCCGCTCGCACTCATCGGCAAGGCGGTGACGTTCGACACGGGCGGCATTTCCATCAAACCCGCGGCGGACATGGAGCAGATGATTTGGGACAAATGCGGCGGCGCAGCCGTGCTCGGCGCGATGCTCGCGATCGCGAAGCTCGGCGTGACGCGCAACGTCATCGGTCTCATTCCTTCGGCGGAAAATATGCCGAGTGCGAACGCGTACCGTCCGGGCGACATCGTGACTTGCTACGACGGGCGGCACGTCGAGATCGTGAACACCGACGCCGAGGGCCGCATGATCCTCGCGGACGCGATCGGCTTTGCGCGCAAGGATCATCGCGCGGCCGCCATCGTGGACATCGCGACGCTCACCGGCGCGGTCGGCGTCGCGCTCGGCGAGGCGGCGGCGGGACTCTGGAGCAGCGATGATCGGCTGCGCGACGCCGTGCTCGCGGCCTCACGCACGAGCGGCGAACGACTGTGGCCGATGCCGCATTTTTCCGAATACGACGATGCGATCCGCAGCGATGTGGCGCTGATCAAAAACAGCGGCGGACGTGTCGCAGGAGCATGCACGGCGGCGGCCTTTTTGCGGACCTTCGCGGAGAAAACGCCGTGGGCGCATCTCGACATTGCCTACACTTCGCACCGCAACAAGGAGGGCAGCGCGATGGCGAAAGGGGCGACAGGATTCGGCGTGCGCACGCTCGTGGAACTCGCGTCGAACTGGCGCTGAGCGCCGCTGTTTGCGAAAACTTGATCGCGAAAATTGCAAAAAGGACGAAACGGGGAAATCTGCGGGTGAAATCCGCCGTTGCCGGCACGGCGATGTGCCGTAGATTTTGCCGTTCCCGCTGCTCATGAAAATCTTCATTCCTTTGTTCGTGCTCGCGTTCGCCTTGTCCGCGCTGAGTCAGGCGACGATGCGTTGCACCGATGCGCTGTGCTTGAATTTCCAGGAAGAAGTCGCGCCCGACCATCAGCATTCTCACCGCGATACGGACGCCGCTTGCGTGAACTTCCAGCAATTCGTCCTCCCGAATCACCGGCATCTGCATCGCAACACCAACGTGACGAGCCCGAATTTCCTGCAGTTCGTCCCAGAGAAAAAGCGAGTAAGAAGGTAGCGCCGACGATCCGTCGGAAAAAATGCGCGGCGGCAAATGCGATGCTCAAAGTCGCGCTGCGCGGACGCCAGCATTGTGTGGCCCGCATCCGAACGTCGGGCCCGTGCCGGGGAAATTTACGGACTGCCGGTGGCGGTGCTGGCGTGCCGACAACTCGTCGGCGCTACGGGACAACCGCTCCCGGCTTTACCGTGGCTGCCCGGAAGGAGTGGAGAGTAGGGGGGTCGAACCCCTGACCTCGTCATTGCGAACGACGCGCTCTACCAACTGAGCTAACTCCCCGTGCCTGAAACTGAGGGCGGAAACTATCCGCAGAAGAAAAACGCGGGCAAGAGAAAAGTGCGGCGCGTTCTTTGAAGAGAAAAACGGAGCTGACGTCGCAGCTTGAGCACGCGGGCCGCACGGCTTACGGTCGCGGCGATGTCGCTCCGGAATTTCCCGCCGTCCTGCTTCCGCGGTGGAGTGTCGGCGCTCGCGGCGATGTCATGCGCGCGAACGGCGACACGGTGCGTGCTAAAGCTTTGAAGGATGAAATGGATCGCTTCGGCGGACAGCGCGAATGGGCCTATCGCGAGCCGGCGGATCGCATCGCGGTGGGAAAAGCGGCGATTCGGCTGGGCGCGGATCCGAAGCGCGTGACGGAGCTCTTTTTCGATCCCGTGAAAAAGGCGAACCTCGAACTTGCGGACGCGTATCTCGCGAATGGCGAACTAGCGCTGGCGAAGCATGATTTTGCGCTGGCCGCGGTGCCGCCGGGCGAAAAAACGGTCGTGGAGATTTTTCCGGATCAGAAAGATTTCGCGATCCGTACTTTCGGACTGCCGGGCGGCGCAGGTTATCTGGGCGTGTGCTTTGGCCGCGTGATCACGGCCAACAGCCCGGCGTCGCGGCCCGGCAGTCCGCAAAATTGGCAGGCGGTGCTGTGGCATGAGTTCACGCACGTCGTCACGCTCACGCTCACGAAAAACAAAATGCCGCGCTGGCTGAGCGAGGGCATCAGCGTCAACGAGGAGCGCCAGCAGCGGGCGAACTGGGGAGAGCACATGACTCCGCGCTACCGTGCGATGATCCTCGGTGCTGACCTCACGCCGGTGAGCAAACTGAGCGGGGCATTTCTGCGTCCAAAGACAGGCGCGCACTTGCAATTCGCGTACTCCGAGTCGTCGCTCGTCGTCGAGTGGCTCGTGAAAAAATGGGGGGTAGAAAAAATGCGCGCGCTGCTCGCGGACCTCGCGCGCGGCGTGGAGATCAACGCCGCACTCGCCGCCCACTTTGCGCCGATCGAGAAGGTGGATGCGGAATTTTCCGCGCACGCGCGCGGCCTCGCGAATGCGACCGGCCCGATGCTCGACTGGACGAAGCCCGAGCCCGCCGTGCGCGCGAGCGACGCGAAGCTCACGGCGTGGATGGCCGCACGTCCCGACAATTTCACCGTGCTGACGGAGCAGGCCAAGCAACTGCTCGCGGAAAAAAAGTGGGCAGCCGCAAAAGCGCCGCTGCTGTAGCTCATCGCGCTATATCCAAACCAGAACGACGCCGGCAGCGCGTACGCGATGCTCGCGCACGTGCATCGTGAACTTGGCGAATCCGCCGAGGAGGAGGCGATGCTGAACAAAGTCGCGGAGCTTTGCAGCGGTGCGCCGGATGCGTATGCGCGGCTGATGCAAATCGCCGCTGCGCGCAAGGACTGGCGTGCGGTGCTCGCGAACGCTGCACTTTTCACCGCCGTGAATCCGCTCGCGCCAGAGCCGTATCGCCTCATCGCCGAAGCCCGCGAGGCCACGGGGGACAAGGCTGCGCCGATTCGCACCTATCGCACGCTGCTGTCGCTGAATCCGCCGGATCAGCCGGAGGTTCACTTTCGCCTCGCACGCGTTCTTAATTCGACGGGCGACGCCGCGGCGAAACGCGAAGTGCTGCTCGCGCTGGAGGAGGTGCCGCGTTTTCGCGAGGCGCACAGCCTTTTGCTGGAGATGGAATCGAAAGCGCCGAAGACCAAAGCCAGGGCGACTGCCGCCCCGCAAAAAGAACCATGAACGAACCAAGAAGAGCGACGGCGGACGCGCGGAACACAGGCGTCCAGCCGATGCGGCCGGCGGGCATCCCCGCCTGCCGCCTCCGCACCGCAGGCTGGAAGCCCGCGGCCCGCACAGCCTGGAAGGCTGTGTTCCTGCTCGTGCTGCTCGCGAGCCTCGCGTCTGGGCAGCGGCGCGGGCGGCGTTACAGTGCCGGGCCGATCTATTACAGCGAGGGCGGCGAGGCGGTGGACGTGCGCGTGGTGAAGACGGCGCGCGAGATCGCGTCGCACAGCACGGGCACGCCGGAGTGGAAGAATCCGCCCGGGTTTTCGCGCGACGCGTTCACGTTTGCGCGCATCATCCGCGACCGCGATCCGGAGGGCTCGCCGACGGCGGGGAGCTGGATCACGGACTTCCCGGACAGCGATCTGAATCTTTCGTTTCGTCTCCAGCAGATGACTTCGATGCGCACAGATCCGAATGGGCGCGTCCTGCGGCTCACGGACAAGGTGCTGTTCGATTACCCGTTCAACTACATGGTCGAACCGGGCGCGCTGCTGCTGCGCGACGAGGAGGTGCCGATTCTGCGGAAATATCTGCTCAACGGCGGATTTTTCATGGCGGATGATTTTTGGGGCGAGTGGCAGTGGGCGGGTTTCGCCGAACAGATGAAGCGCGTCTTCCCCGACCGCGAATTCATCGAGCTGCCGATGGATCACCCGATTTTTCACTGCGTCTTTGATTTGAATGTGGAGATTGCCAAAATTGACTGATGCGGAAAGAGCGGTGATCTCGGAGCGCATGTCGGAAGCGACGCGATTGCTGAACATCATCGAGGTGTCAAATGCGAAGCGCGAGATGGATCAAGTCACAGACGGACACCACGTCATCGCTGTTCGTGTCGAAGCACCAACGGTCGAACAGCTGGCACCGATCTACGATTTGCTGAGCAACGCCAGCAAACAATTTCCCGCCAATTCAGTGGCGGAAAAAGCTTTTCGCAATCAAGCCCAACAGTTTTTGAGGGAGTTAGGGAGTTTGGTTTTCAACATCGCGAGGAAATCAACCGATCTTACTACTGGAGCTGCTGACTTCACGGTGTCGAACGCGAGGGCGAGATCCTGCACTGTGAAATATGAAAATGGTTCCATCCATTTTTCTGGGCCTTTTCGGAGCACGACTGGGGAAGGACCAGGTGCACACCGTATGATCACCTCTTCCCCGAGCCGTGACTTCGTTCTCAGCAGCCAACTTCCTCGATCCGAAGGCGCTGATGGCGATTCGCAATCTCGAACTGCGTGCGCGCACTGCGGTCGAGGGATTTTGGCATGGGATTCATCGCAGTCCGTATCACGGTTTTTCGGTCGAGTTCACCGAATACCGTCCGTACGCGCAGGGCGGCGATCCGCGGTATCTCGACTGGCGGCTCGTCGCGAGGACGGATCGCTAATTCATCAACGTGCGGCGTCTGGATGCGCATGTCGAGTCGGTGCGTGCATCGTGTGAGGGGCTCGGCGTCAGCCACGTGCTGCTGGATACCTCGAAGCCGCTCGAACTCGCGCTGTTCGATTTTCTGAAGGCGCGCTCCGTCCGCGGGAAACTCATCCGCAGAAAAGGCGCAGCGGTATGAACTTCCTCGCGCCATTTTTTCTGCTCGGCGCGCTGGCCGTCGCTGGGCCGATCATTTTCCATCTCATCCGCCGCACGACGCGCGAGATGAAGCCGTTCAGCTCGCTCATGTTTCTCCAGCCGACGCCGCCGCGCGTGACGAGCAAGAGCCGCATCGAGAATCCCTGGCTGCTGCTGCTGCGCTGCCTCGTGCTGCTCGCGCTGCTCGCGCTGCTCGCGCTGCTCGCGCTGGCGCTCGGTTTTGCGCGTCCGTTTTTCCGGGAGAGCAGTGCGAAGTCCGCCGATGTGGCCGGGCAGGGGAGGCGGCTGGCGATCCTCGTGGACACGAGCGCGAGCATGAGGCGCGAGACCTTGTGGGCGCAGGCGCGCGAAAAGGCGGAGGCGCTGCTGCGTTCGACGACACCGCTCGATGCCGTGACGCTGCTCGCCTTTGAACGCACTCCGCGCGTGCTCGTGGACATGGAGCGGTGGCGCGCGATGGCGGTCGAGGAACGCGCTCCGAATGCGGCGCGGCAGCTCGCCGCCGCGAGTCCGGGATGGAGCGGGACGAATCTCGGAGCGGCGGTGCTGCAGGCGCTGGATCTGATGAGCGGTGTGCGCGAGACGGGGCCATCGCGCGGGGAGATCGTGGTCATCAGCGACATGCAGGAAGGGATGCGTCTCGATGGCCTGCAGAGACTCGAGTGGCCGCCGAATGTGACGGTGCGATTTAAAGGCGTGCGATGCCGGTGGCGCGAAGAGCATTGCGATCGGCCTCGATCAAAACGGGAAAGGCGCGCAGTCTGATCGTGACCGGCTGAAGTTCACCCTCGACGCCGAGCCAAAGGAAGGCGCGAACGAACTCTGGATCGTCTTCCTCGGCCACGGCACCGCCGACGCGAATGATGCGAAATTCAACCTCGGCGGCGACGACCTCGCGGCCTCGGAACTCGCCGCGTGGCTGAAGCCCTTCCGCCGCACCGTCGTCGTCGTGTGTGCCTTCTCCGCGAGCGGGGCGTGGCTGAAGCCGCTCGCCGGGCCGGACCGCATCGTCATCACCGCGACGAAGAACGGCGCGGAGAACAACTACGCGCGCTTCGGCGGCCACCTCGCGCAGGCCATCGCCGACCCGGCCGCGGACATGGACAAGGACGGCGAGACCTCGCTGCTGGAGGCGTGGCTCGTGGCGGCGCGCAAGACCGCCGACTTCTACAAGGACGAGGGCCGCATCGCCACCGAGCATTCGCTGCTCGACGATAACGGCGACGGCCTCGGCACGCCGCCCGACTGGTTCTCCGGCGTCCGCGCGGTGAAAAAGGCGCGCGACGGCAGCGCGCCCGACGGCCTGCGCGCCGCGCAAATTCATCTCGTCCACAGCGCCGCCGAACGCGCGCTCACCGCCGCCCAGCGCGCCGAACGCGACACGCTGGAACGCGAACTAGCCGCCCTCCGCGAACGCAAGCCCGCGATGAAGGAGGACGACTATTTTCGCGAACTCGAAGCCCTGATGCTCAGGATCGCGCGCATCTATCGGGTTGGATCATAAGTCATGCTGACCGCCAAATTGCATCGCTGATTGCGGGAGCGAACGGCTGGCGGGAATTTTTTCTAGCCGCGCACGGAGCGCGTCGCCACTCTGCGCACCGCCATGTCCCAAAACCCCAGTCTCCCTTGGTGGAAGCAGCTCAACGGCTATCACTGGTTCGTCTTCACCGTCGCGTCGCTGGCGTGGCTGTTTGACTGCCTGGATCAGCAGCTTTTCATCCTCGCGCGCGACAATGCCGTCAAAGCCCTCGCGGCCAATGAAACCTCGCTGCGACAGGGTGAACTCAGCGGCTGGGCCATGAGCATCTTCATCGCCGGTTGGGCGACCGGAGGCCTGATCTTCGGCGCAGTGGGAGATCGCGTCGGCCGCGCGAAGACGCTCGCGCTCACGGTTCTCATCTACTCCGTGTTCACCGGGCTCTCATCGTTCGCGACGAACATCGGTCAGTTCATGGCCTACCGCGCACTCACCGGCCTCGGAGTCGGCGGCGTGTTTGGCCTCGCCGTCGCGCTCGTCGCCGATGCGCTGCCTGAGTCGGCCAGACCAAAGGCCCTCGGCATGCTGCAGGCGCTCTCTGCCGTCGGGAATGTGACCGCGGGACTCTGTGCCATGTCGCTTTCCGCGGTCAATCCGCTGGTCTCGTGGAAATACCTTTTCTGGATCGGATCAGTCCCC
>JBBQJR010000132.1:0-8161 GCA_038326125.1 Chthoniobacterales bacterium | reverse complement strand
TCCGGGAAAAAATGCGAAAACCGTAGGCAGGGTGGCCATTTTGTAAAATCGGAAAAGCTGACGCGCAGGGAAATTTGTTTTCGGATTTTCTCCCCGACGATTGACCGTTTGCGGACGGTTCGCTACCCACGCGCGATGATTTTCCCGATCGTGCGCCAGTACGGCGTCGCCCTTTTTCTCGCGGCATTTCCGCTCGCAAATGCGCAACAGCCCGCGCCGGGGATGCGCGTGTGGACGGCGGCGAACGGCCAGAAATTCCAAGCGAAGCTCACCGGCGTCGAGGGTGCGAATGCCGTCTTCCAACTCGCGAACGGGCAGACGACGAAGGTGGCGCTGAGCCTCCTCGCTCCGGCGGATCAAGCGACGATCCGGGCAGGCGCGGCTGCAAATCCGCCGCCGCCGGCCGCACCCGGCGGCGCGCCCGCGACACCCGCAGGCAGTCCTGCGAAACCCGCGACCGCTCCGAACGCCAAACCCGGCGCGCTTTCCCCTGCGAAGCCGCGCACCTGGCCGGTGATCGTCGAGGTGCCGCCGAATTCCATCGAGATCACGCTCGGCGAGCAGGACGCCGCGAAGCGCCGCTACGTGTACAAATCGCAGTCGTTCGAGTTCGTCTCGCAGGACAAGCTCGCGGGCAGCGTGATGAAGGAAGTGGCGCGCACTTTCGAGGCCACGCGCGCGCTCGTCTCCGCGCTGCCGTGGGGCATTGATCCGAAGCCGCCGAGCGATCTCGGCTTTTACCAGGCGCGGCTCTACGTCACGCGCGAGGACTATTTTGCCGACGGTGGGCCGCAGAATTCCGGCGGCGTCTATTTTTCCAAGGACCGCATTTTCCGCATCCCGTTCCCGAGTCTCGGGCTGCAATTGCAGGGCAAGACGTGGTTCAAAAAAACCGACTACCGCGGCGACACGCTCGTGCATGAAGTGACGCATCAGATGATGCACGACTTCCTCGGCTTTCTGCCGAAGTGGATCATCGAGGGCACCGCGGAATACACCGAGAGCCTGCCGTACAACGCGGGCAAATTCATCGCCAGCTCGCACGCGCGCGGGCTGAAGGAATACATCGCGAAAGCCGCGACGCACCGCGTGCTACTCTCGGAATTCCGCCCGTTCGGCGAGCACATCGCGATGACGCGCGACAATTGGGAAAGCCTCTCCGCGCAGCAGCACGCGCAGCACCTGCTCTACTTTCAGTCGTACGCGCTGGTCTATTTTTTCTGCCACCTCGATGGCGACGGAAAAGGCACGCGTTTTATAAAATATCTCGATGCCATCGCCGAGGCGCGCGACGACTGGGATCGGTTTTTCAAGGATCCGCGCGTGAAGCTGAACGCGAACGGCAGCTACACTTTCCCGCGCGATCTCCCGCAGCCCAAGGCGAAGCACGGCGAGGAATCCGGCCTCGAAAAATTGAGTATCCTTTTCGACGGACGCGATGCGGCGGCGCTGGAAAAGGAGATCCGCGAGGGCTTCAAAAAAATCGGCGTGAAGCTGTAGGCGAATCCGCCGCACGGCGAAGTGCGTGCTCGTTCAGGCGGGGATCGCAATAGGCGTGGCGGCAGCCCACCTCGCACTCTCCCGAGCGCGCCTACGCTCTGATCAGCACCCCGCCCGGTGCCGGTTTGAACTCCCTCAAAACGGCGAGATGACGCGGATGTTTTGAACCACGGATGGCACGGAGGGTCACGGATGAAGACTCCCGCTGACGACCCATCCGTGCCATCCGTGGCATCCGTGGCTAAAATGATCCGTGTCATCAAAGTGCGAAGCATTTCATCGGGTGTTCGGTCGTTTCGCAGGCACGCCCGCACTCCACAGTCGGATCTCCGGTCCATGGCGCGAGGTGAGATTTCGTGAAAGAACTCCTCGGCCCCTCGGGCCATTGAAAAACGCCGTCCAAAAACTTTTGCTTGATTCCAGATACATCTTATCCCAAGTGTTCCAGTCTGCTTTAGATGAAGCTCTCCAAAAAAGGCGAATATGCACTCCGGGCTTTGCTCGACCTCGCGATGGCGCAGGCGCTCGGCCGCACGCTGGTGCCGCTCTCCGCGCTCGCGGAGGCGCAGCGCATGCCCGCCACTTTTTTGGAGCAAATCCTCGTTGAACTCCGGCAGGCCGGCATCCTCTCCAGCACGCGCGGAAAATACGGCGGCTACTCGCTCGCGCGGCCGGCAGCCGAAATTCACATCGGCGAAATCGTCCGGCAAATTGACGGCCCGCTCGCGCCCATCGGCTGCGCCAGCGTCACGGCGTACGAGCGCTGCTCATGCCCGGACGAGGAGCATTGCGGCCTGCGCCTGATCATGCTGGACGTGCGCAACGCGATCTCGAATGTCCTCGACCGCTTCACGCTGGCGCAGCTCGCCACGGTCACGCTGCAGCATCTCCGCCGCGACGGGATGCTCCCGCCGGTCGTGCGGCTCATCCGCCATCTCGATCTCTCCACGCGCGCCAAAGTCGCGGCGCAAAAAACATCGCCGATCCGGCCGAGCCGGAAATCCGCCCCCACGACTGCGGCGGCCGCGAGGAGGCCGCGCGGCGGCGCTCCCGCGAAAAGAAAAAAAACATGACAACCGCACGCCGCCAATTTCTCCGCACGGCCAGTCTCACCGCCGTGGCGCTGCTCGCCGGTTGCGACAAAAAATCCGCCGACAGCGCGGGCGGGCAGCCCGTGCTGCGCGTCGGATTTTTTCCGAACATCACGCACGCACCCGCGCTCGTCGGCTACCACGAGACGCAGACGAAAGGCGCGGACGGATGGTTCGAGTCGCGCACCGGCGCGAAAATCGAATGGTATCCCTTCAACGCCGGGCCGAGCGCGATCGAGGCGCTGCTGACCGGCTCGATTGACGCCACGTACGTCGGCCCGAACCCGGTCATCAACGGCTACACGCGCACGAAAGGCGCGGACATCCGCGTGCTCTCCGGCGCGGCGCGCGGCGGCGCGGCGCTCGTCGTCCGCAAAGATTCCGCGCTGAAACTGCCCGCTGATTTCCGCGGCAAAAAAATCGCGACGCCGCAGCTTGGCGGCACGCAGGATGTCGCGGCGCGCGCGTGGCTCATCGCGGGCGGGCTCGCGATCACGCAGCGCGGCGGCGATGCGCACGTCATCCCGACGGCAAATCCCGATCAGCTCGATCTTTTCCAGCGCGGCGATCTCGACGGCGTGTGGACCGCCGAGCCGTGGGTTTCGCGCCTCGAGCTCGAGGCCGGCGCGCAAATTCTCGTCGAGCAGAAGGACGTGCTCACCACCGTCCTCGCCACGGGTAGCAAGGCGCTGAAAGCCAAAGGCGAACTGCTGAGAAAATTCGTCGCCGCGCACGAGGAACTCACGAAGAAAACCGCCGCGGAACCCGGATGGGCCAAACCCGCCGTTTCCGCCGCCATGCAAAAGGCGACGGGCAGACCGATCCCGGCGGCACTGCTCGATCACGCCTGGCCGCGCCTTACTTTCACCACGGAAATCCGTCTCGCGGATTTCGCCGCCATGCAGCGCGATGCCAAATCCACCGACCTCCTTCCCGGGGAGGCGGACCTTTCCAAACTCTTCGCGAAGCCCTGACTTCCGTCTTCGGCTTTCCGACTTTCCACTTTCCAATGAGCCTCGCCTCCGAACTCGCTCTCCCGCCGCCTTCCAAAATCCGGCTCGCCGGCGTGAGCAAAAGTTTCACGACGAAGCGCGGCACCGTGCGGGCGCTGGACGACATCAACCTCGAAATCGGCGAGGGCGAATTCGTCTGCTTCGTCGGCCCGAGCGGCTGCGGAAAAAGCACGCTGCTGCGCATCGTCGCCGCGCTGGAGCGGAACTTCACTGGCACCGCCGAGGTGAACTGCAAGATGATCACCGAGCCCGGCCGCGACCGCACGGTGATGTTTCAGGAGCACGCCCTTTTCCCGTGGCTCGATGTGCTCGGCAACATCGTCTTCGGGCTAAAATTGAAACCCGATCTGAGCAACAAGGATCGTCTCGAGGTTGCGAAATATTACCTGCACCTCGTCGGCCTCGACGGCTTCGAGCACGCGAACATCCACGAGTTGAGCGGCGGCATGAAGCAGCGCGTCGCGCTCGCGCGCGCGCTCGCGCCAAACCCGCGCGTGCTGCTCATGGACGAGCCGTTCGCCGCGCTCGACGCGATGACGCGCGAGCAGCTCTACGGCGATTTGCAGAAAATCCACGTCGCGCGGAAAAAGACGATCCTCTTCGTCACGCACAATGTCCGCGAGGCCGTGTGCCTCGGCGATCGCGTGCTGCTTTTTTCGCCGCGGCCCGGGCGGATCCGGAAGGAATTCAAAGTCGATCTGCCGCGGCCGCGCGAATTCAACGACGTCGCGATGGCGTCGCGCGCCGCTGAGATCACCGGTGAACTCAAGACGATCCTCGCCCCCGCGCCATGAAGCAATTTCTCGCCGCCCTCGCCTTTTTTGCCGCGCTGCTCGGCGCGTGGGAATTTTTCGCGCGCCACGGTGATGTTTCCGCCGTGCTCCTGCCGGCACCCAGCGACGTGTGGAAATATCTCCTCGGCGCGGCGCGCGACGGCTCGCTCGCCGAGGCCACGCTGGTGACGATGAAGCGGCTCTTGCTCGGCTATTTTGCCGGCATCGGCATCGGCATCCCGCTCGGCATGCTCACCGCACGGTTCAAATTTCTGCACAACACGATCGGCACGATCGCGCTCGGGCTGCAGACGCTGCCGAGCGTGTGCTGGGTGCCGCTCGCGCTCATGTGGTTTGGGCAGACGGAGACGGCGATGCTTTTCATCGTGGTGATGGGGACCGTGTGGGCCGTGATCCTCGCGACCGATCACGGCATCCGGCAAATCCCGCCGCTCTATCGCGAAGCTGCCGCGACGATGGGTTCGAAGGGATTGCATTTGTGGTTTCGCGTGCTCGCGCCGGCTTCGCTGCCGCACATCGTGAGCGGCACGAAGCAGGGCTGGGCCTTCGCGTGGCGCTCGCTCATGGCGGCGGAGATTTACGTCACGATCCTGAGCGGATTTGGCATTGGTCACCTGCTGCACTACGGGCGCGAATTGCACGCGATGGATCAGGTCGTCGGCCTCATGCTCGTGATCATCGTCATCGGATTCATCGCGGACAAAATCATCTTCAGCCCGTGGGAGCGCTTCCTCCACCTCCGCTGGGGGCTTCGCGAATAGCGGGTGCAGACGGGGTGGAAAAATCACGCGCACGACAACCACAACGATGAGCATCCGCCGATTGATCGGCAGCATCACGCTGGCGGCGCTTTTGCCACCCATCCTCGCCACAGCCGCGGAAAATTCCGCCTCGGGAAAATCACCGTTCACCTTTTGCGAAGGCGTGCTCACCCTCGAGTTTGAAGAGCGCCTCCGCTGGGAAGTGCGCGACAACACGAAGGACTTCGACCGCGCGGTGAACGACCCGCGCGACGACGGCTGGCTTTACAGTCGCCTGCGCGCCGGGCTCACCATCAAGCCGTCGCCGTGGGTCAAAATCTACGCGCAGACGCAAGACAGCCGCGAGTGGTTCGCCACGCGCGGCAACACGCCGGGCATCAATGGCAGCGAGGGCGGCGACTACTTTGATCTCCGCCAGGCGTTCACCGAAATCGGCAACGTAAAAAACTTCCCGCTCTCGCTCACCCTCGGGCGGCAGACGCTCGATTACGGCGACCGGCGGCTCGTCGGCGACAGCCGCTTCAGCAATCTCGGCCGCACCTTCGACGGCGTGAAGCTGCACCTTCAGACGGAAAAATTCTGGGTGGATGCGTTTGCGGTTCGCCCCGTGCAGATCCGCAAAAACGCGGTGAACGACAGCGACAGCGCGGACCATTTTTCCGGCATTTACGGCGGCACCGACGCACTCCGTCTCCAGACCACCGAGCTATATTTCCTCTGGCGCGACAAGGCTGACAACCAGCCCGATCTCGATCCGGCCAACACGATAAATCCCGACGGCACATCCAACGGCCCCGCGCAGCGCATCGGCACGCTCGGCACGCGCTGGAAGTCGAAGGAGGGAGTGCTCCACGGCTTCGACTACACCGGCGAGTTTGCCTACCAGTTCGGCGACGTGTGGACTGGCGACAGGAGCACGCAGCGGCTGGATCATCACGCCTTCGCACTCGGCCTCATCGCCGGCTACACGTGGGACGATGCCTTCTGGAAACCGCGACTCGGCGTTGAATACGACTACGCGAGCGGCGACAAAAACTCCAAGGACGGCAGCAGCCAGTCCTTCCAAAATCTCTTCCCTGGGAACCACCAACACTACGGATTCATGGATGAGTTCGCGTGGCGCAACATGCACGACGCCCGCCTCTCCTTCAGCGTGAAGCTGCGCAAGGACGTGGAACTCACGTTCGACTACCACGCCTTCTGGCTCGCGGAGAGCACGGACTATTGGTACACATCGAATGCCAACAGCACCGTCCGCACGACGACATCCGGCAAGAACGGCAAGGACGTGCGCACCATCGGCGCGAGCAATTTCGCCGGGCACGAAATTGACTTCACCACGAATTGGAAGGTGAACAAGCACCTCAGCTTTCTCGTGGGCTACAGCCACTTCTTCGCGGGCGACTACCTCCGCCAAACCGGCGCGCACAGCGATGCCGACTTCGGTTACGCGCAGGCCACGCTGAGCTTCTAGGACAGAGTCACGGAAACGCACTTGCACCGCGGCCGCTTCCGCAAGGGCGCGGCGGCGGCGGAGGCGGAACTGTCAAACCCAGGCGAAGACGCGCGTGGCTTGGAATTGTCCGTAAACTTTTTCCGTTGATGGCGATCTTCCGCCGAAAGGGAAAGGTGCGCAGGGTCGCGAGGAACAGTGAATTTGCATTGCGCAGAATGTTACACCGCGAAGCCGCGGCCAAACGCGACAGCCTCCGAGCGGTCAGCCGAGATGGGGAAATCCTAATGATGGACTCATCATAGCCTCATCTCGCTGTGTTATGGGCATTCACCATCATGCGCAGAATCCCTCTCTCCCTCGTCCTTCTCGCCATTGCCTGTGCCGTTCCGACCGGCTGCGTCGGCGGCAACCCTCACTTCTTTCCCCGCATGCATCCGCTTTTCGCCGGGCTGGACGAGCAGAAGTTCCGCGGCGGCGCGAAGGCGATGCTCGCGGAAGCCAAGGCCGACTTCATCCTCGCGCGCCATGGCAAGGATCCGCAACACGCAAAGTACGCGAGCACCATTCCCTACACGCATTCGCGTGTATTCGAGGGCAGGGGCTACCAGCTTACGCTGGTCAAAAAGGATGAAATCGCCCGCCTCTACGTCGGGCCAAAGATTATGCTGAACTCCAAGATCACCGGCGGCGCGCCGTTCGCTTACGACGAGGTGGACTGCCTCGGCGACTGACGGCCCGGCTGCCCGATTCTGCTCCCGTTTGCCACCTCATCTCGCAGTGTCATAGACATTCCCGCCAATGCGCATCCTGCTTGTTGAAGACGAAGCCAAAGTCAGCCGTGCGGTCACCGTCGGGCTGAAGGCGGAGCACTTTGCGGTGGACTGTGCGCGGGACGGGCGCGAGGGGCTGGAGCTGTCAGTTGTGAATCCCTACGATTTGCTGATCGTGGACCTGATGCTGCCGGTGATGAACGGCACGGAGCTGATCCGCCGCGTGCGCGCGATCAACCCGGACGTGCCGATCCTCGTGCTCACGGCGCGCGATGCGCTGGCGGACAAGGTCACGAATTTCGAGTCCGGCGCGGACGACTACATGACCAAGCCGTTCGCCTTTGCCGAACTCCTCGTGCGGGTGAAGGCGCTGCTGCGCCGCGGCGCGGTGAACCGGGCGAACATCGTGCAAATCGCAGACCTCACGATTGACCGCGTGGCGCACCAGGTGCAGCGCGCGGGGAGCACGATCAAGCTCACGTCAAAGGAATACGGCCTCCTCGAATACCTCGCCGCCAATGCCGGACGCGTGCTTTCGCGGACGATGATCATGGAGCACGTGTGGGACGAGAGCTTCGAGAGCCTCACGAACATCGTGGACGTGTATGTGCGGCAGCTCCGCGTGAAGATTGACGAGCCGTTCGAGAGGAAGCTCATCCACACCATCCGCGGCGCGGGCTACACGCTCACCGATTCGTTCCAGGAATGAACACGCGCTCGATCCGTTTCCGGCTGATCGGACTCTACGCGGGGCTGCTCGTGCTCGTGATGCTGCT
>JBBQJR010000131.1:0-8162 GCA_038326125.1 Chthoniobacterales bacterium | reverse complement strand
TGCGAGTATCATGTGTCGTATCGCCGGACAGCGGACGGGACTTGGGACAAATGCGAGGCGACGGTGAAGCTGCAAGTGAAGGGCGAGGACGCGTACGTGGTCGCCGAGGGCGATGGCCCGGTGAACGCGCTGGACGCGGCTTTGCGGAAAGCGCTCGCGCCTTTCTACCCGAAGATCGCGGGCATCCAGCTCGAGGACTACAAGGTGCGAATCATCAATGGCCAGCAGGGCACCGGGGCGCGCACGCGCGTGCTGATCACGAGCACGGATGGGAAGGATTCGTGGGGCACGGTGGGCGCGAGCGATAACATCATCCAGGCGAGCTGGCTGGCGCTGGTGGACAGCTACGAGTTCAAGCTCGGCAAAAAGTAGGACGGCTCCCTTTCGCAAAAAAATGCAGTTTTCCCCGATGGCCGCACGTCTCGGAGCCGACGGGCGCGGGCGCCGGAAAAGCCAGCTTGACGTTTGCGCGCGCACTCCGGCTAATACGCGGCTTCGCGCCCGGCAGGCACCTTGTCCCGGCGCGTCCCACTCCATCATGAATCTCCGCATTCTCACTCACAGCATCGCCGCCCTTCTGATTTCACCGCTCGCGACGAGGGCGCAGGAAGCGCCGAACATGCCGCTGGTGAAGTCCATCGAGGTGCAGTTCGTCGGGCCGCAGTCGGTGTCGAAGGAAAAAGTCCTCGCGAACATGCGCACGCGCGTGGGCCGGCCGTACTCACCGCGGGTGACGGAGGAGGACGTGCGCAATCTTTACGCGACGGGCAACGTGACGAACGTCCGCATGTTTGGCGAGCCGCAGGCGGACGGCGTGAAAGTGATCGTGGTCGTGGCCACGAAAAGCACGCTCGGCGAAGTGGTCATCAACGGCGCGACGCGCGTGAAGACCTCGAAGCTGCGCGACCAGATTTCCGCGAAGGCGGGCGATGCGGTGAGCGACTCCGCGCTGGAGGCGGACCGGCAGAAGATCATCGAATACTACCAGGGCAAAGGCTACGGCGACGTGGACGTGCGCTACCGCACGGAGAATCTTGCGAAGGCGGGCACGGTGCGCGCGGTTTTCGACGTGAGCGAAGGCTCGCACGCGAAGATCAGCGACGTGTATTTTTCCGGCAATGCGTCGGTGAAAAAATCCGAGCTGCTCAAGGCGATTAAGACCAAGCCGAAGGGGATCATGAACGTATTCTCCTCGACGGCCGGCAAGCTGAACAGCGATCAGTTGCAGGAGGATGTGCGCGCGATTCGCGAGCTGTACCAGAGCAAGGGCTTCATCAATGTGGACGTGCGCCGGCCGGAAATCACGCGGCGCGGGGAGAAGGTGGATGTCAATTTCCCGATCGTCGAGGGCGGGCAGTCGCACGTCGGTCGGATTTCGATTTCGGGCGCGCGGATTTTTGCGGCGGATGAAATCGCAGGGAAGCTGAAGCTGAAGCCCGGCGCGATTTATTCGCCGCAGGCGCTGGCCGCGGATCGCAAGACGATCAGCGATCTCTACGGTGCGAAGGGCTACCTCGATCTCGCGGTCATCCCGACGCCGGTGCCGGTGGGCGGCGGAAATGTGGACGTGAATTTCCGCGTGGAGGAGGGCGTGCAGTACTACGTGGACAAGGTGAACATCGCGGGCAACACGCGGACGAAGGACAAGGTGATCCGCCGCGAACTCGCGCTCGCACCGGGGGATCTTTTCAACACCGTGCGCATGGACGCGAGCAAGGCGCGCCTCGACAACCTGCGCTACTTTTCGCGCGCGGAATTGCGCCCGGCGGAGCCGCTCATCTCGGTGCCCGGCCGGCGCGATCTGAATGTGGATGTGGCCGAAACGCAGACGGGATCGTTCAACTTCGGTGCGGGCTTCAGTTCGGTGGACAACCTGCTCGGCTTCGTCGAGCTGACGCAGGGCAATTTCGACATTTTCAACTGGCCGCACTTCACCGGCGGGGGGCAAAAATTCCGCACGCGCATCCAATACGGCACCACGCGCAAGGATTTCATCATCAGCCTCACCGAGCCGTATTTCCTGGACAAGAAACTCTCGCTCGGCACCGAGCTCTACTACCGCGACGCGAGCTACACGAGCAGCGTGTACAATGAGCGGCGCTACGGCGGCGACATCTTCCTCCGCCGTCCGCTGAATGAATTCACGGCGCTGCGTCTCGAGTACCGGCTCGAGGAAATCGAGCTGCACAGCTTTTCCGACACGCTTTCGCAGACCTCGGAATTCCGCAAGGACGCGAACCCGGTGCTAAAAAGCCAGATCAGCGCGGGCCTCACCTACGACTCGCGCAACCGCGTCTATCTCCCGAGCACCGGCTGGCGTGTGGATGCGCAGATTTACGCCGCGGGCGGCTTCCTCGGCGGCAACGAAAGCATCTATGGCTTCGACGTTGATGCCTCGAGATATTTCTCCCTGCCCGGCGACACCATCCTCACGGTCGAGGCGCAAGTCGCCGGCGTGGACAACTGGGCCGGCGGCAATCGGGTGCCGGTGTACGATCGCCTCTACCTCGGCGGCGCGAACAGCCTGCGCGGCTTCAAATATCGCGACGTCGGCCCGAAGGATCCCGAGGGCACCGGCGAGCCGGTCGGCGGCAACTCGCTCGCACGCATCACGGTCGAGTATACCGTGCCGATCATTGAAAAAGTGCGCGCAGCCTTTTTCTTCGACGCCGGTTTTGTGAGCAGCGGCTCGTACCAATTTGACGCGAAGAAAGACGCGAATGGTTCCGGGGGATTGAACAGCGACTACGGCATCGGCCTGCTGCTGGAAATTCCGGCCATCGGTCCGATCCGAATTGACTACGGCATCCCTCTCCAAGCGGACCGGTACAACGATTCCAGCGGCAAGTTTCAATTCAATATCGGCTACAAGTTTTGAACGTCCCCGCGTTTCGCGGGTCAATACACGGCTTTTCCATGAAAAAACACATCGTACCCTTCCTGTCCCTAGTCCTCTCGCTCGCCTTCGCAGGCACCGCCTCCGCCGAATTGAAAATCGGCTCGGTGGATATGAAGAAAGTCTTCGAATCCTACTGGCGCACGAAGGAGGCTGAAACCAAAATGAGCGAGACCCGCGCGGTGCTGAAGCGCGACCTCGACGAGCGGATGGAAAAGCGCAAGGAGCTGCAGGATTCCATCGAAAAGCTCAACGACGACATCAAGAAGCCCGAACTCAGCAAGGATCGCGCGACGACGAAGATGAAGGAACGCGATGATAAGATTGCGGAGTGGCAAAACATGATGCGCGAGCTGCAGAATTACCAAATGGAAAAGGAAAAGCAGCTCGCCGACCAGACGCTGCGCATCCGCAACGGCATCGTGGACGAAATCCGCAAGGTCGTGGACGAGAAGGTGAAATCCGTCGGCTATGATCTCGTCTTTGACACGTCGGGCAACAGCATCAACAACGTCCCCGTCATTCTGTACGCGAAGGAGAGCTACGATTTTACGAAAGAAATCGTGGAGAAGCTGAACGCCGAGCGGCCGAAGAGTTCCGCGGCAGACAAGCCGGCCGACGCGCCCGCGCCCGTCAAGGAGCCGAAAGGCAAAAAGTAATTCCCTCCGTGGAAATCACCGTTTCAGAGCTGGCCGCCCTTGGTGGCGGCCAGCTTGTTTGCGGGGAAGACGGTGCGGACGGTGCGGCGAAAATCTCCGGGGCTGCCGCGCTCGCAGAAGCGCTGCCGGGCGAGGTGACGTTTTTCGGAAATCCGAAATACCTCGCGCAACTGCGCATCTCAAGGGCGACGGTCGCGCTCGTGCCGCTAGCGTTTGCGGAGAAGGTGCCCGCGCTCTGCATCTGCTGCGAAAATCCGACGCTCGCCTTTTCCAAAGTCGTCGAAAAGTTTGCGCCGCCGCCGGTGCGTTTCGCGCCCGGCATCCATTCGACTGCGGTCATCGCGGAGGGGGTGCGACTCGGTGCGGACGTGAGCATCCAGCCGTACGCGGTGATCGAAACGGGAGCGGTCATCGGCGCGCGGACGATCATCGGCGCGCATGGCTATGTCGGTCACGAAGCCCGCATCGGCGAGGGCTGCCGGTTTCATGCGCACGTCACGGTCGGCTCGCGCTGCAAGATCGGGAATCGCGTCACGCTATTTTCCGGCGCGGTGATCGGAAGCGACGGGTTCGGCTTTGAACTTCAAGACGGACGGCAGGTGAAAATTCCGCAGGTCGGCATCGTTCAGATTGATGACGATGTGGAAATCGGTGCTAATTCGAACGTGGACCGCGCGCGGTTCGGAAGGACGTGGATTGGAGAGGGCACGAAGATCGACAACCAAGTGCAAGTCGGTCACAACGTGGTGATTGGAAAACATTCCATCCTGTGCGGAGGCACCGGAATTGCAGGGAGCACAAAAATCGGGAATTACGTGACTTTAGCGGGTCAGGTTGGCACTGTTGGCCATGTGGAAATCGGCGAAAAGGTGGTCGTCGGAGCACAGGCTGGCGTGAGCAAGTCTTTGCCGGCCAACGGAATCTACATGGGAAGCCCTGCTGTCCCGGCGCGGGAGTGGAAGGAGCAGATCGCGTCCATCCACAGCCTCCGAAAGCTGCGCGCAAGAGTGGCGCGCATGGAGCAACTTTTGAGCGAGGCAGGGAAATCGGAAAACAGCGAGAGGTAGCACTTGTCGGCGGGGGACGCGGGCCTATCGTTCCCCCGCCCAGACCGCCCATGACCACGCGCTCCAAAACCCGAAAGACTCCGCCACGGCGCAAGCCGCAGCCTGCAGCCAAGACCCGCGTGCCCGCGCGCAAGCGCCACCTCGCCGCCGTCCGCACGCCACTGCAGCGGCAGTTCGAATTTGCCACCGAAGGCCGCTACTTCGATCTCCGCGCGGTCTTCGACAAGATGAACGCGCGCTATTTCCGCAGCCGCCTGCGCAATTACAGCATCGCGTGGGGCCAGCGCCGCCGCGAACGGCCGAAGAGCTACATCGTCCTCGGCAGCATCCAGGAGGTGGATCGCGTCATCCGCATTCACCCTCTGCTCGACCGCCAATTCGTGCCGCAGTGGTATGTCGAATACGTCGTCTTTCACGAGATGCTGCACGCCTTTGTCCCCGATCGCTACGACCGCGCAGGCCGGCGGATCGTGCATCACGCGGGCTTTCTGAAAAAGGAGCGCCGGTTCCGCCACTACCGCCGCTCGCTCGAGTGGGAGCAGGAAAATCTCGGCCGCTTCCTGCGGTAATTTTGCGACCGCAGCCCGCGGCGTTTTCTGTTCCCACCGCCGCGGCGTTGCGCTAAATCATGCGCCCATCCGATGCGATTCCCGAACCTCATCCGCATTCTCCTCCTGCTCTCCGCCACGATTCTGGCCGCGTGCAGCAGCGTGAGTTCCGGGAGAAATGGGAATGCGGCGCGCGGCAGCGACGGAGGATACGCGACGAAGCCGACGCAGGCCATCAGCAGGACGGCCTCGCACTTCATGTATGTGCGCACGACGGCCTACCACCATTCCGAACCCGGCGGTCGCGCCACCGCCGTCGGCGGCTACCTGAAGCCCGTCCACAGCGCCGCGGCGGACTGGAGCTGGCTGCCTGCCGGCACGCGCTTCCGCATCGTCGGCACGGGCGAGGAATACACCGTCGAGGACTACGGCAGCGCGCTCGTGGGAAAGTACACGATCGATTTGTACAAAAGAACGCGCGAGGAAATGAACCGCTGGGGCGTCCGCTACGTGCAGATCGAAATCCTCCAGCTCGGCAGCTATCCCGTAAGCCTCGCCGTGCTCATCCCGCGGCAGAAATTTGCGCACGTCCGCGAAATGGTCGCCGGCCTGCAGCGCAAAGTGCGCGGCTAGCGCACCGCAGATGAAAGCAAACTCGACCGCGAAAAACGCGAAACGCGCGAAAGAAATCTGGCGGGAGACAGGCGCAGGTGCAGCACATGATCCCCTTTCCTTTCGCACCTTTCGCGGTCTCCCGCCCGTGGTGGCCTAGCGGCAAAATTTCGTGGCCGCCAACGCCCGCTCCACCGCCCACCGGCTCCTCGCCGAATGGGAACGCAAGCGCCCCCACGCCGACGAACTTCTTCACGAAAAGCTCGCCGCCTCGAAGCTCGCCGACCGCGACCGCGCCCTCGTCACCGAGCTTTTCTATGGCGTCCTGCGCCGGCTCACCGAACTCGATTTTCTCATCGCGCGCCTGCGCGACGGCGAGGTGGACGACGACACGCGCGCCGTCCTGCGCCTCGGGCTCTACCAGCTTTTCCACACGCGCATGCCCGCCTTCGCCATCGTGAAAGAAACCGTCTCCCTCTCGCGCCGCGCCGGCGGACTCGTGAACGCCATCCTCCGCCGCGCCGATCGTGAGCGCGAAAAATTGCTCGTCGCACTCGCCGCCGCGCCGCTCGCGATGCGCACGAGCCACCCCGATTTTCTACTCGAAAGATGGACGGCCAATTTCGGTGCCGACGCCGCGCGTGCGCTCGCCGAATGGAACAACACCCCCGCCCCCGTCCTCCTCCGCACCAACACCCTCCGCGCCACGCGCGACGAATTGCTCGCATCGCTCCCCGGCGCCGCGCCGCATCCATTCCATCCCCTCGCCCTCAGCGCCCCGCGCATCCCCGCCGAATGGCTCGAACGCGGCCTCTGCTACGTGCAGGATCCGAGCACGCTCGCCGCCTGCAACATGCTCGCGCCGCAACCGGGTGAACTTGTGCTCGACGCCTGCGCCGCGCCCGGCGGCAAGACAACCGCACTCGCCGCACTCATGCGCAACGAAGGCACGATCATCGCCGCCGATCTGTGGGAAAGCCGCGTCGCGCGACTGCGCGAAAATTGCGAACGTCTCGGGACGCGCAACATCCGCGCCCTCGTCCTCGACACGATGAAGGAATCCGCCGAACTGCCGCCGCGCAGTTTCGACCGCATCCTCGTGGACGCGCCGTGCAGCAACACCGGCGTCATCCGCCGCCGCGTGGACGTGCGCTGGCGGCTGAGCGAGGAGGATTTTCTCCGCATGCCCGCGCAGCAGCTTGCCCTCCTGCGCCGCTGCGCCGGACTTTTGAAAATCGGCGGCACGCTCGTCTATTCCACCTGCTCGCTCGAGCCCGAGGAAAACGAGCACGTCGCCGAAGAAGCCGCCCGCACCATCCCCGGCCTGCGCCTCGAGGCCATGCGCCACCTCCGCCCTTGGCTCGACGGCGTGGACGGCGCCTTCTGCGCAAAATTCATCCGGCACGCGTTCCCGCCAAATGACCGATGACCGATGACCAATGACGGGCGCGGAATTTTTCCCTAGCCGCCAACGTGAGTCGGCCGGCGGACCGAGAAAAATGACGGTGAAGGATGGAGAATCACAAATGCGCGCGGAAGCGTGATCGCGAGCGCGGCGACGCGCCGGAATTTTGTTCGGATTTTCACAGCAGGAAGCGCTTCACCGTCCGCGAGAATCAATCGTTTCATTTCCAGGAATAGATGAAGCTGCGTTCGCCACTTTTGCCGGATTTTTCCTCGCTGAATTCCACATGCTCTGGATGCGCGACGGGGAAATTTTTCAGCACTGCGTCATCCGCGGTGATCGTGCGGCGCAGGCCGTTTTCGGTGCCGACGATTCGCTCCTCCACACGCACGCCGCCGACGCTGAGCAGGAAGGTCGGCACGCCTTGCGCGTCGAGACGGTAGCCGTCGAAACGCACATCGCTCGTGCTCGCCGATGGCACGGGCCATTTCACCACCGCATCGCCGAGCGGCTTCTCGAACGGCGCGAAACGCGAGAACCACGTGTTGTAGGCGTCGAAGAACTTGCCCTTCCACGCGAGCGCAGGCCGCGCGTTTTTCCCGTCGTAGGCGAAACTCACGCCGCTCGGGAAGCCGACGAGAATCGCGTGCGTGCCGACGCCTTCCATGAATGTGCGCTGCACGATCGGGCGATCTTTTGGGATGAGTTCAAACGCACCATTTGCCGTCTCAGGAAATCCCTCCGGCTCGCCATTCGCGCTCTTCACGAACGAATAGATGGACGCGATCTGCCTGTCCGTGTCGCCACCGAGAATCTCGCGATTCGCCGCCTTTCCCTCGGGCCAGAACGACGGCATCAACGTGCCCGCGCGATACGCCGCCGGATTCGCGACGTATTCGCGAAACCAGCCGGGCTGGATGCGCTGGCCGAGATTGCTAAGGTCGATCCCCTGGATGCCGAGCGAAGGCCGGTCGC
>JBBQJR010000130.1:0-8186 GCA_038326125.1 Chthoniobacterales bacterium | reverse complement strand
CCTTGGCTTTTTCGCAGGCTTGGGTCAGTTCCTTGAGCAACCCCTCCGCCATGGCCTTGACCTTGCCGCGTTTGGCCGCGACATGCCATTCCGCCTGCCTGGCTTGCGCGATGACTTCCGCGCGCTTTTGCGCGCCGACATAGCCTGCATCCGCATAGACCGCCTTCTCCTTCCCATGCAGCAACGCATGCGTCTGGTTGATGTCCGCCACGTTTGCCGCAGTGCCAGTCACCGTATGCACCAGACCGGAGGCCGCATCGACGCCGATGTGCGCCTTCATGCCAAAGTGCCACTGGTTGCCCTTCTTGGTCCGGTGCATTTCGGGATCCCGCTCCTTGCGCGCATTCTTGGTCGAACTTGGCGCGGCGATGATCGTGGCATCGACAATGGTGCCTTCCCTCATCAGCAGCTTGCGCTCGGCGAGCATCGCACCCACCTCCTCAAAGATGCGCCGCGTGAGATCGTGCTCTTCCAGCAGGTGGCGGAACTTGAGCAACGTCGTCGCATCCGGCACCGCATCCACACTCAGGTCGATGCCGGCGAAAGTGCGCATCGCCTGGCTGTCATAAAGCGCGTCTTCGAGCGCTTCATCGGCCAGCGCATACCATTGCTGGAGAAAGTAAATGCGCAGCATCCGCTCAATGCCCATCGGCGGCCGGCCCCGCTCACCCTTCGGGTAATGCGGCGCAATCACCCCGCACAGCCTCGCCCACGGCACCACCTTCTCCATCTCGCCCAGAAAGCGCTCCCGGCGCGTCACCTTCTTCTTCCCGGCATACTCACTTTGCGCGAAACTCATCTGTTGCTTCATCCCTTCTCATCGCACCCAAACCACCATTTGACCCTCATCTCTTCCAGCCGCAGACGATTAAATCAGCGTTTCCCTAACACTATTGCAGCTCTTCGACGATGAGGGCGAAGTGGATGAAGGCGGTAAACATCACGTCCAGTTTGTCAAAGCGGGAGACGATGCGCCGAAAACCTTTGGAGCGTCGAAAGAGCCGTTCGACTTCGTTGCGCCGATGGTACATCGCGCGATCATATTCCCACGGCGAAAGGCGATTGGATTTGGGAGCGACGACCGGCGTGAAACCCAGCTCCCCGAGCCAGTTGGCGGATTTCATCCCCTTCGTCCGCGCGGTCCATGATCAGATGGCATCCGGGAGGTGCTGCGCCTCCGGCACGTCCTTGCGGGGCATCGCCCGCATGGCCCGGCGAGAGCGCGAAACTCAGGGCGCACCGAGCATCTGCGGCCACCAGCCGAATCTTGGTGGTCCAGCCTCCGCGGGATTTGCCGATGGCTTGCGGCCGTTTTTTTAATGCCCCCGTCCCGTCGGGATGCACTTTGAGGATCGCGCTGTCCAAGGGAGACCGCCTCCAGCTTGAGCGCGATGATTTGCTCATGCTGCAGTTGGGCGAAGACCCGGTCGAGCACGCCCGCCTTGCTCCAACGGTCATCCGCGTGTAGATGGAGTGCCAGTTGCTCAGGCGCTTGGGCAGGCCGCGCCATTTGCATCCCTGCTCGGCGACATGCAGGATTGCGTTAATGACCTCAAGGTTGCTCAGACTCACATTGCCGCGCTGCCGCGGCAGGCGGTCCTCGATCCGGCGATACTGGCTTTCGGTGATTTTCATCACCCGCTCTGCACATACCGGTCCCCCCACGTCAATTAGTGTTAACAGGCCCTAGTCTCACCTCATTCACGATGCATCCGCCGTCGCAATTTGCCGCGAAACGAGTTTGCATCCCACGCCCGCCATGCCTCAAGGAGACAAGAGCAGTTACACCAGCAAGCAGAAACGCCAGGCGCAGCGTATCGAGGAGAGTTACGAAATGCGCGGCGTTTCAAAAAAACTGCCGAAGCCCGGGCTTGGGCGATTGTCGGTGCGAACGCGGGGATAATCAGGATGCCTTCCGCGGCGCCTGCCGCCTATGGCCGGGTGCGGATATGCTCGCAGAGGCGGTCGTCACGACATGGCGCATCCGACGCAATGGTCATGGTAAATCCGGCAAGGGCGGCAACGGGAACTAAAGAACGACCGATTCATCGCCCGGAAAATGAGCCTCAGACCCACCCATCCGCCGCAACCCGCCTGAGCGATACAACACCCAACGGTGTGTATTATAATTCTGCACATCGTCCAAAGAATCCTAAAGCGACTCAATCACTGCAAACAACCATCCCACTTCCCGGCACCTCGCGGTTCTGGTTCCTTGCAGCCTAAGGTAACCAACCACCGAACAAATTTCGCCCGCACCTAATCTCGCAACCGAACCATGGTCGGGGCAACCCGGTCGTGAAATTCACCAACCCACGAACTATGATCACTCTTCTCCTCGCCCCTGTCGTCGCCGCCGCCGGTTACTCATTCCTCTATCTCCTTTTCGGAGGAGGTATCGGCGGAGCAATCCTGATCTTTATCATCGCGAAAATGTTGGGGAAATAGCTGGCCCGCACACTGCGGCGGTTGTTAGTCGAATCATGTTTGGAATGGAGCGACGAAGGTGCTGCCGGCGTCGCTGTGTGCGCTTGGTTTTTCCCGTCGCAAACGTGACAATGCGCCTTGCGGCATCGGAACAAAAGATTGCCCCCTGCATGGAGATTGAACTTTGAACGAAAGCGGCCCGCGACCCGAATGAGCGAGCAATCCCAGAACAGTCGCAGGCCTCCAGTTTCAAGTTGGCTGCGTTCGGAAGCCGGGATATATAGTAGCAGTAGGGCAGCGAACGCTGAAAAGGAACAATCTTAGACGAGGGAGGCAAAGGTTCGGGACATTTCGCAAATCATTCTCCGCACTCCGAATCGGGCGAGTGTGTGACCGTAGGCTGCGGGCTTGCGTTACGGAATCCTTGGGCGCTCTCCGGAACACGGTCGCGCGATTTGCCACAAAGGTCATTGGATCGCCCTCGTGAACGCTTAAAGCAAAGTGCCTTTTATTTTGGAGGCGTCGCTTTCGTGAAGCGTCGGCGCGCCCAAGCCACGAGCGCCGGACCCGCAAACTCAAGCGCGACCTTCGCTGCTTTTCCAAAAAATCCCGCACGCGCCTCCGGCGAGGGTACGGCTTTCAGCACGGTGCGGACTTCGCTGCGCCGCCGGCGTCGCACAGTCATCAGCAGACCGAGGGTCGCCGCCGTGGCAAGCCAAGCGACCAAATGCCGCTGAAAATGCTGCCGAACCCGGGAGGCGACGTTCAGCCTCTCGGCGAGCACTGCGCCGTGGCGGGCGAGCAGCTCACGACTTTCCGCCAGCTCAGACTTCAGCGATTGGGATTCGGCTTCAGGCATTGTTGATCTTTCTTCAGTTCCTCGATCGTTTCGCGAAAGACGGGCTCGCGCGCCTTGCGCCGCAGCAGCACAAAAATTACTCCGCCGGCCGCAAAGTGCAGCAGCCCCGCGATGAGCGTCCCCAAAGCTGCGCCGTAGCGCCCGCCGATGATCGCGGCGAGGGCGAACACCGCCGCCAGAACGAGGAGCAAGTAGCCGACGAATGCGAGCACGGCGAGCGCACCCGCGAAAATCCCCAGCAATGCAAAATGTCCTCCCGCGTGTCTGAGTTCCGTGCCGAGCAGACGCAGCCGTGCGCTGAGATAAGAAGTGACCGCCGCGAAAAAGCCACGCAGCGCCGCAAGGATCCCCGGCTTCGGCGGCGTGCGCGATTCGGCATTGTTCATCGTGCCCCTTCTTTCGCAGCGAGGAAGATGGATGCGCTTGTTTTTCGCGCGACTAGCGACGGCGACGCGCGCGGACACGGCTGCCGACAACCACGCGGCGCGATTGCAAAAGGTCGGTCACTGCGGCGGTCGCCTCATTACTGTTGCGGCTGCATGAGGAGACGGCGACGATCAAATCGCCGAGGGTGAAGCGGGAACGCGAAGATTTCAGCGGCTTGTTCATGGCCGTTTTCATCGCGCGTTCCGTGCCAAACCGCTTCCTCCCTGAACGACCCAGGCCCGAGGCACACCGAGCGTCGCGAGAAGCGACACTTCGCGTGCAAACCGGACACGGCATCATCGTCTGGAAAACTGGCATCGCCCGCCGCGCGGGCTGCCTTTCCATTTTCTACGCGAGGCGTCTGCCACGCCCGCGCACGGGACGCCGTGTGCGTGCCACGGTGCTCACTTCCACGACCGCATCCGGCCCGATGATGAAAATGCGATCGCCGGGTTCGGGCTTCATCCGGTGCGTTCCCGTGAACGTCCCGAAGGCCGGCAGCGTCGCGCCGCGCGCGCCGAAATGGAAGCACGGGCCGCCCAGCCCTCTGCCGATCGCCTCGCCCAACTGATACGAAGGATGAATGTGGCCGCTGAGCACAAATCCCTCCGCACATTCCCGCGGCTCATGCACGCAGACGAAAGGCGCGAGCCCGTGCGCACCGGCCACGCACGCGAAGTCCCATTCCGCGGGCGGCGGCCCGGCGTGGCGATCGTGATTGCCGAGCACGAGCGTGATTTCCAATTCCCGCTGCCGCACCCGCCACGCTTCGAGCGCTTCGAGCGTCGCGGCGGTGCGCCCGATTTTCGCGTGGAAAAAATCGCCGAGCACCACGAGACGCTGCGCATCGGTGCGGCGCAAAATATCGTCCAGCCTCGCGAGATCGTCCGTGTGCGCCAGTTCGGGCACCGGAATTCCGGCGGAGCGAAACGTGGACGCTTTGCCAAAATGCGGGTCCGCGATGAACAGCGTCCGCTCGCGCGGCCACCACAGCGCGCGCTCCGGCATGAGCACGAGATCTTCGCCACCCCATCGGATCGCGGCATTCATTTCGCGTTCGCCGCCGCATCGAGTTGCTCCGTCATGCGCTGGATGCGGTCCGCCCATTTTTCCGTGCTCACCTGCCCCTGCATCCACATCGCCCAGAGCGGAAACGCGAGCGGCGTGAGGCGCTCCGTCTCGCGCAGCACGGGCGTCATGCGCTGTGCGGATTCCATCGCGTCGCGCAGCCGCCGCACTTCGAGTTGCTGCTCGATCACTTCGCGGCGCGCCTGATCGAGCAGCCGGTTCGACGGATCGTATTTGGCGAAGACATCGAAAAAAAGTCCGCTCGACGCCTGCAGTTGCCGCGTCGTTTTTCCCGCGCCGGGATAGCCCTGGAAAATCAGCCCGGCGATGCGCGCGATCTCGCGGAATTTCCTCCGCGCGAGTTCCGTCGAGTTCAGGCACTCGAGCAAATCCTCCACGAGCCGTTCCGGCGAGAGCAGCGCGCGCCAGCCAGCCGCGTCCAGCGCGAGCGGCTGCGGCGTCGAGAGTGCAAAGCCGTAGTCATTCATCGTGAGGGAAAAAGTGCGCGGCGACATTCGGCCGAGGCGGTGCGCGGTCAAGGTCGCGAGCCCCTCGTGCGCGAGCCGTCCGGCGAAGGGATAGACGAAATAATGCAGGCCCTCGCGCGTCGCCGTCCCCTCGATGAGCAGTTCATCGGGCGCGGGAATCACGGACCACGCCGCCTGGATTTTCAGCACCGGCTGCACGGCGCGCATTTCGGCGGAGACAAAATTTCCGCTCTTCGCTTCGCCGAGTTTTCGTCGCACCGCGCGCGCAAGCTGCGTCGAGAGCGGCATCGCGCCGCCGAGCCACTGCGGCACGCGCCGCACCGCTTTTTTTGCAGGACGCACAAATGCAGTCATCTCTCGCGAGCGCACAAATTCCAGTCGCCGCCCCGCGAACGAAAAGCCGTCGCCGCCGCGCAGACTCGCGATGAAACCCTCCTCAATTGTTCCGAGGTAGCCGCCTTTCATGAGCTTCACCACCATCGAGGCATCGCTCGTGATCGTGCCGATGGACATGCGGTGAAAGCGCGCGATGAGCGGCTGCTCCACCGAGAAAAAATCACCCTCGCGCTGCACCCGGTGAAACTGCGGATACGCGCGCAGCGATTCGCCGCCGCGCGTGATGAAATCGAGCACCCACTCCCAGTCGCCGTCGCTGAGCGAGCGATACGCGTGCGTGCTGCGGATTTCTTCGAGCGCTTCGGCACGCAAAAATCCGCCGCCGAGCGCGAGCGTGACGAGGTGCTGCACAAGCACATCGAGCGGGTTCACGAGCGGCTCGCGCGCCTCCATGTCGCCGAGATCAATCGCGTCGCGCACCGCGGAAAATTCCACCATCTCGAGCGCGTGCGCCGGCACGCACACGATGCGGCTCACCGCACCGGGCTGGTGTCCGCTGCGTCCCGCGCGCTGCAGCATTCGCGCGATGCCCTTCGGTCCGCCGACTTGGATCACCTGCTCAACCGGCGAAAAATCCACGCCGAGGTCCAGGCTCGCCGTGCAAACGACGCACCTGATCGTGCCCGCGCGCAGCCGATGCTCAACGACCTCGCGCACCTCTCGCCCGATCGAGCCGTGGTGCAGCGCGATGTCGTCCGCCCAGTCGGGCCGCGCGGTCAGCAGCGCCTGAAACCAAATTTCCGTCTGCGAGCGCGTGTTCGTAAAAAGCAGCGTCGTCTTCCGCTTTTCGATCTGCCGGATCACGGCCGGGAGGAGATTCAGCCCGACGTGTCCGGCCCACGGGAAGCGCCCGACATTGCGCGGCAGCAGCGTCTTCAGCATGAAACGCTTTTTGACGTCCGCCGGAATGAGCCGCGCATTTCCCCCGATCAAAACTTCCGCCGCCTGCGCGAGATTTCCGAGCGTCGCGGAAAGTCCCCATACGCGCAGCGCGGGCAGCCAGCGCCGCAGCCGCGCGAGGCACAGCTCCGTCTGCACGCCGCGCTTCGAGCCGAGCAGTTCGTGCCATTCGTCCACGATCACGCAGCGGAGCGTCGCAAATTTCTCGCGCGTGTCCGCGTGCGTGAGCAGCAGCGAAAGGCTCTCCGGCGTGGTGATGAGCGCGGTTGGGAAACGCACGCGCTGCCGCTGCCGCACGGACGACGACGTGTCGCCCGTGCGCAGTTCCACGCTCCACGGCATCTGCAAATCAGCGAGCGGCGCGCGCAGGGACTCCGCGGTGTCATTCGCGAGCGCGCGCAGCGGCGTGAGCCACAGCACGCGCAGCGGCTCCGGCGTCTTCGACCAGTCGCCGCGCGCGGGATTTTCGGCGAGCCATTCCAGCACCGGGCCGCCCCACACGGCATACGTTTTTCCCAGCCCGGTCGGCGCGTGGATCAGCCCGCTCTCGCCCGCGAGATGCGCGGCCCACGTCGCTTTTTGAAAAGGAAACGGCTTCCATTTTCGCTGCCGGAACCATTGCTCCCACGGATTTTTCATGCGTGATTTTTCTTCGGCAAAAGCGCGCGCAAAGTCTCCACTGTGTCCGCGTCCTCCGGCTTCTTGTCGTCGCGCCGCCGCCTGATCCGCGGGAACCGCACGGCGATGCCGGACTTGTGCCGCGGCGATTCGTTGATGCCCTCGAACGCGAGTTCGAACACGAGCACCGCCTCCACCGCGCGCACCGGCCCGAACTTCCCCGTCGTGTGCGCGCGCACGAATCTGTCCACGTCCAAAATCTCCTCGTCCGTGAGTCCCGAATACGCCTTCGCCACCGGCACGAGCGCGCCGCCGTCCCAGACGCCGAAGGTGTAGTCGGTATACAGATTCGCACGGCGGCCGTGGCCGGCCTGCGCGCCGATCAGCACGGCGTCCATCGTGAGCGGCTCGATCTTCCACTTCCACCATTCGCCGCGCTGACGCCCCGTGCCGTACGCGGAGGTGAGGCGCTTCAGCATCACGCCCTCCACGCCGCGCTCGCGCGATTCCGTGCGCTGCAGCGCGAGGTCGTCCCACGAAAGCGGACGCAAAATTTCCGAAATGCGCAGCGGGAAATTTCGCACCGCCGCAGGGTCGAGCCGCTCGAACAAATCCCGCTGCGCATCCTCCTCGCTCGCCGCTCGCGGCGCAGCCGCGGCCGCGGCAATCACGCATTCCAATCTGCCCCGGCGCTCGCTGAGCGCGCGCGCGCGCCAGTCTTCGTCCGCGCATTCCAACAAGTCGTACGCCACGAAAACCACGGGGAGATCGCGCTGGATTTTTGCGCCGGCGATCTTGCGTCCGAGCCGGCGCTGCAGGCGGCCGAAGGGCTGCGGCTTCGCGTCGGCCCACGCGACGATTTCGCCGTCGAGCACCGTACCGTCCGGCAGCGCCGCCGCGGCGGCGGCGATCTCGGGAAATTCGGCGGTGATCATTTGGTCGCCGCGCGACCAGAGGAGCGCTTCGCCTCCGCGCCGGATCACCTGCGCGCGGATGCCGTCCCA
>JBBQJR010000129.1:0-8202 GCA_038326125.1 Chthoniobacterales bacterium | reverse complement strand
TTGGTCTGGCTCATAAGGGCGGCGAAGATGATCAGCACCTCCATGCCGCGCAAGCGGGAACGCCCGTCGGCGGTGTCCCCTTTTGAACCACGGAGGTTCACAGAGAGCCCACAGAGGAATCACGGAGGCTCTGCGCACCTCTGCGGCCGCCTCTGTGTTCCGCTGTGGTTTCAGGCTCGCATTTCAAATCAGGACACTACCCGCCGGGCGCGCGCGGAGATTGAATTTGGAAACCACGAAACCAAGAAGTGGAACATGGAGCGCAGCGTCACTGGACAAGCCATGCCTAGCCGGTTGGCTGACAAGCTTCGGGGATTTTAAACAGGATTCACAGGATTCGCAGGATTCACGAGATTTGTAGGATGACAGGATTTCTCCCGAGAAATTCTGTGAATCCGTCCCATCCTGTAAATCCTGTCGAAACACAGCACAGTTTTGATCACAAACCGGAAAGGCAGGGGATAAACGCTCTGGGCCTTTCCTGATTTCATGGCTTCCAAATTCAATTCGTCCGGCGGCGCGTGCCGCGCGCTTGCGCTCTCCGCGCGTCGCGATTAGCTTCGCCGCACATGCCTCGCTACGACGCTTTCACCGAACAGGCCCAGCCGCCTTCGTTGACGAAAGGCTGGTTCATCTCCGCGCTCACCGGGTCGCTCGTCGTCCACGCGGGGCTCGCGATTTTTTTTCAGTTTAAGACGCTGGAAAATTTCGGCCCGGTGGAGCTTCCGCCGGTCAAGGCGGAGTCCACGCTGCATCGCGTCCGGGTGATCGATGAAAAGCCGAAGAAGGAGGAGGTGAAGGCGGTGCTCCAGGAAAAGAAGACGGTGGACAAAAGGAAGGATCTCACTTTGCCGAAGGAACTCCCCGCGCCGGACGAAATCAGCGTCTCGCCGCAGCACAAGCAGATGGATACGACGCAGCTTTTTGCCAACGAGAAGCCCGCGATGGAGATGGCGAAGCTGAGCACGACGCCGAAGATCAATCAGGACGATTTGCTGCCGAAGCTCGACGACTCGTTTTTCAATGCGGGGCGCACCGGGCCGAAAGTCGGCGCGCGATTTCAGAGCGACGCCGGGCCGGATGGCGATGGCACGGCGCGGGCGATCCAAGTCGCGGGCAAGGACGTCGACGGAATCCTGAATGGATTGGCGAGCGGCACCGGGCAGAGCCGCCGGCTTTCGCTGCCGGGGAATTTGACCTTTGGCTACGACAATGCGGACGTGAGCAATGAGGGGCGCATCGATCTCGACAAGATCGCGGAGGCGCTGCGGAAATTTCTCGGCGCGGATTTGCAAAAGGCGACTTTTCTGATCGAGGGGCATTCCGATCCGACCGGTTCGGCGGAGTACAATCAGAAACTCAGCGAGCGCCGGGCGGAGTCGGTGCGAGCGTGGTTCGTGGCCAATATGAACGTGAATCCCAACAACGTGAAGACCGTCGGCTACGGCGCGGCGCGCCCCGCGGAAGGCGTGCCTTTGACTGGAACGATCGAGCAGATGCAGGGGCATCGCCGGACGGAGATCGTGATTCGGCGGTCGAAAAAGTGACGTCGGCCCGCGTGCGGCGCGCGGAATCTCCAAAGCCGCGCGGAGGGGGCATTTTTGCGCAGCGATATTTTCGCCCTTTGAAATGCGAGGCACCGCCCGCAATCTTCCGCCAATGTCCGCTGCACCCAAGTTCGATCCGATAGACGACGTCATCCGCGACATCCGCGTCGGCCGCATGGTGATCGTGACGGACGACGCGGATCGCGAGAACGAGGGCGACCTCGTGATGGCTGCGGAAAAGGCGACGGCGGCGAGCGTGAATTTCATGGCGACGCACGGTCGCGGATTGATCTGCGCGCCGATCACTGAGGCGCGCGCAGAGACGCTCGGCCTCGAGCGCATGGCGCGGGAAAATCGCGAGACGCACAAGACGGATTTCACCGTCGCGGTGGACGCGGCGCACGGCATCACGACGGGCATCAGCGCGGCCGATCGCGCGAAGACGATCGGCGTGCTGGCCGACGTGAAATCGCTGGCGCGCGACCTCGTGCAGCCGGGCCACATTTTCCCGCTGCGCGCGAAGGACGGCGGCGTGCTGCGGCGCGCCGGACACACGGAGGCGAGCGTGTATCTCGCGCGGCTCGCGGGGCTGCAGCCGGCGGCGGTGATTTGCGAAATCATGAATGCGGACGGCTCGATGGCGCGGCTGCCGGAACTCCTCGCTTTTAAGAAAAAGCACAAACTCAAGCTGTGCAGCATCAGCGACCTCATCGCGTTTCGGCGGCGCAGCGAACGGCTGATCGAGCGCGAGCAAACCATCAAAATGCCGACTCGGTTTGGCGAATTC
Organism: Chthoniobacterales bacterium; assembly: GCA_038326125.1. GTDB lineage: Bacteria > Verrucomicrobiota > Verrucomicrobiia > Chthoniobacterales > Chthoniobacteraceae > SXWH01. The sequence goes on along the minus strand of JBBQJR010000129.1, from coordinate 5,868 downwards.
GATCTGCACCTCTACCACTCGCTGGTGGACGGCGCGCACCACCTCGCGCTCGTGAAAGGCACGCTCTCCGCGAAGCGTCCGGCGCTCGTGCGCGTCCACAGCGAATGCCTCACCGGCGACGTGCTCGGCTCGCTGCGTTGCGACTGCGGCTCGCAGCTTCATCGTGCGCTGGAACTGATCGAAAAGGCGGGCAACGGCGTGCTCCTTTACATGCGCCAGCACGAGGGCCGCGGCATCGGCCTGCCGGCGAAAATCCACGCCTACAAGCTGCAGGAATCCGGCCTCGATACGGTCGAGGCGAATCTGCAACTCGGCTTCGCGCCGGAGCTGCGCGATTACGGCGTCGGCGCGCAAATCCTCCACGATCTCGGCGTGCGGAAAATGCGCTTCATGACGAACAATCCAAAAAAGGTGATCGGCCTCGAGGGCTACGGATTGAAAATCGTGGAAGTCGTCCCGCTGAAATCCACGCCGAACCGGCACAACGCAAAATACCTCGAGACGAAGCGACTCAAGATGGGGCACCTGCTGTAGCGCGACGGAAAATTTGGAAACCATGAGGTTAGGAAAAAAGGCACGGTGACTTCCTCTTTCACGGTTTCATGGCTCCCAAATTCGAATCGCTGCGACGCTCGGAGAGCGGGGCGAAATCGGGTTTGAGCGCGTCACAAAACATTGCCGTCATCGGCGGCGGTCCCGCTGGACTGCGGGCTGCGGAGGTGGCGGCGGCCGCGGGTGCAACGGTCACGGTGTACGATGCGAAGCGATCCGTGGGCCGGAAATTTCTCGTCGCGGGAAAGAGCGGGCTGAATCTCACGAACACCGCGGGGCGCGGGATTTTCGCGAGCGCCTACTCATGCAGTGCGGGAGGGGAAATGCCGCGCAACTTTTGGGACGATTGCCTCGCGGAATTTGACGCTGCGACGATGCGCGCGTGGGCGCGCGAGCTGGGCGTGGAGACTTTCGACACGGCGGGCGGCAAAGTCTTTCCCGTGATGAAAAAAGCCGCGCCGCTGCTGCGCCGCTGGGTCGCGCGGCTGCGTGAAAGTGGCGTGCAGTTTGCGATGAATCATCGCTGGAGTGGCGTGCGTGCAGGCGCGCCGCTCGCGGTGATTTTTGCCAATGAGCCGACGCCGCGCGCGCACGCTGCCGTGGTGCTCGCGCTCGGCGGCGGCTCGTGGCCGGAGACGGGATCGGATGGCGGCTGGGTCGGCATCCTGCAATCGCTCGGTGTCGCGGTGCGCGAATTGCGCCCGGCAAATTGCGGTTGGGAAGTGGCGTGGACGCCGGAGACGCGGGCGCGCGTCGAGGGGCAGCCGCTGCACAATCTCCGGGTGGGGGCGGAGGACGTGAGCGTTGTCGGCGAACTCATGCCGGTGCGTTACGGCGTGGAAGGGACGCTCGTGTATCAGCTCGGGCGCACGCTGCGGACGATGGCGTCGCCGGAAATCCGAATCGACTTCAAGCCGACTTTTTCCGTCGAGCAACTCGTGCGGAAAATGGAGTCCGTGCGGCGCGATTTTCTCGCCGAAGCGCGTGTGCGCTGGAAGCTGCCCGATGCCGCCTGCGCGATACGTTAGCAATTTTAAGGCCCATTTGACGAAGCGTAAAAGCTCGCGCTTGCGTCGAAGGATTGCCGCATCCCGCTGCTGGCGCCGCGCCCGCTCGCCGAGGCGATCTCGACGGCGGGGGGCGTGTGCTGGAGCGAGCTCGATGAAAACCTGATGCTAAAAAAACTCCCCGGCGTTTTCTGCGCGGGCGAGATGATCGATTGGGAGGCACCGACGGGCGGTTTCCTGCTGCAAGGCTGCTTCGCGACCGGCACGCGCGCGGGGTTGGGAGCGGCGACTTTTGAGTCGCGGCGATAGAATTTCGACGACTCAGAAGTCGCCCTTCCCAGTTCAGGGCTGCGCCTTGCCCGGCGGGCGCTTCGTGGTAGCGTCGGCGCACTATGGCATTTGGCTCCTTTCGTGATTTTGTGAACGCTCTCGAACGCGCGGGAGAATTGAAACGCATCACGCAGCTGGTCGCGACGGAACTCGAAATCACCGAACTCGCCGACCGCGAGATGAAATCACCCGATGGTGGAAAGGCGCTGCTCATCGAGCAGCCGACGATCAACGGGGTCGTGTCGCCCTTTCCCGTGGCGATCAACACGATGGGCTCGCACCGGCGGATGGCGATGAGCATGGGGGCAAATTCCGTGGACGAAGTCGCCGCCGAACTCGGCGCGCTGATGAAAGCGAAACCGCCGACGACTTTCCGCCAAACGCTGAAGCTGCTCGGCCAGGCGCTCGAACTCCGCCACGCGCGGCCGAAGATCGTGAGCGGCGGGCCGTGCAAGGAGGTGATTCATTCTTTCGTGCCAGGGCCGCACGGTCCGGTCGAATTCTCAAAGACACTCCTCGATCTGCCCATTTTGAAATGCTGGCCGCTCGATGGCGGGCGTTTCATCACGCTGCCGTGCGTAGTCACGCGCGACCCGGATACAGGCGAGCGCAATGTCGGCATGTATCGGATGCAAGTGTACGACGGAACGACGACCGGCATGCATTGGCAGTTGCAAAAAGTCGCTGCACGTCACGGGCGTCGTTATTACGAGCGCGGTGAGCGGATGCCCGTCGCAGTGTTTCTCGGCGGCGATCCCATGTTCACTTTCGCCGCCACCGCGCCGCTGCCGGACGGGCTGGATGAATTTCTGCTCGCGGGATATCTGCGGAAAAAATCCGTCGAACTGGTGAAATGCGAGACGAACGATCTCGAAGTCCCGGCGAATTCCGACTTCGTCATCGAGGGCTACGTGGACCCGACGGAACCGCTGCGCGACGAAGGACCGTTCGGCGATCACACGGGCTACTACACGCTGCCGGAGCCGTATCCGGTCTTTCACATCACAGCGATCACACACCGGAAGGATGCGATCTATCCCGCGACGATCGTCGGCATACCCCCGATGGAGGATTTCTACATCGGCGGCGCGAGCGTGAAAATTTTCCTGCCGATTTTCAAAATGAACTTCCCCGAGATCGTGGACATCGCGCTGCCGGCGGAGGGCGTGTTTCACAATCTCGTCTTTGTCTCGATCAAGAAGACCTATCCGATGCAGGCCTACAAAATCATGCACGGTCTGTGGGGCATGGGGCAGATGATGTTTTCAAAATACATCGTCGTGGTGGATGCGGATGTGGATGTCCACAACACGAGCGAGGTCCTCTTCCACCTCTGCGCGAACACCGACCCGCAACGCGACAGCATCTTTACCAAAGGGCCGTCGGACGTGCTCGATCATGCCACCAGCGAAATCGCCATGGGGAGCAAGCTGGGGATGGATGCGACGAAGAAGCTGGCGGGCGAAGGCTTCCGGCGAACGTGGCCGCCGCTGATCAAAATGGATGCGGCAGTGAAAGCGAAGATCGATCAGCTTTTTAGCTTCAAATAGAGCTGCCCACTACGCGCGGAGTTAGGTGCGCTGAGCTAATGCCGAGGAAGAACTCCTCTGGACGTGCAGCCTGCCAAATTCAGGCGGGGGGCATGGGTGCCGGGGAGCGACTGGAATCCGCGAAACTACGCGCCGGGAATTGACTTCACGCTCGCGACAAATGCCATCGCTGCGCGGCGGATCTCCCCGGCGACATCGGCGCGCTGCGTCGCAAATTTCGGCTTAAACCACGGGAACAGGCCGATGAGATCGTGCAGGACGAGCACCTGTCCGTCGCAGTCCGCGCCGGACCCGATGCCGATCGTGGGGATGCGCGCGCGCGCGGAGATTTCCTTCGCCACCGCGGGGACGACGAGCTCGAGCAGCAGCCCGAATGCGCCGGCCTTTTCCACTGCGTCCGCGTCCGCGAGCAGCGCGATGGATTGCTCGGCGGTCTTGCCTTTGATGTGATACCCGCCCTCGACGCGCACCTGCTGCGGCTGCATGCCGATGTGCGCCATGACGGGAATGTCCGCGGCGACGAGCGCGGAAATGTGCGCGACGTGCGACGCGCCGCCCTCGAGTTTGACGGCGTGCGCGCCCGCTTCGAGGAGGCGGCGGCTGTTTTCCACCGTGAGTTCCGGCGTCGCCGTGCTGCCGAAGGGAAGGTCCGCGAGGAGGAGCGCGCGCGCGCCGGCATCACGCGAGCCGCGTGCGACGGCGCGGGTGTGGTGGAGCATTTCGTCCATCGTCACGAGCGTCGTATCCGGGTAACCGAGCACGACCATGCCGAGCGAATCGCCGACGAGCAGCACGTCCAGGCCCGCCTCGTCAAGCAGCCGCGCGAGCGGATAATCGTACGCGGTGAGGACGGCGATGCGTTCGCCGCGATCACACAGGCTTTGAAATTGGCGGAGACGTTCGTTCATTTTCTCGCGAGCGCAGGAAAGGCGAAGCGCGCGCATCGCCAAGCGAAATCGGGTCTCACCATTTCTCCGCAAAAACGGAAACGGTCGCCGGATCATCGAGTCGCGCGAGGACTTCGGCGATGGTGTGCGTCTGTCCCGGCAAAATCAGATCGGGACGGATGTCATGCAGCGGCGCGAGGACGAACCGGCGCAGGTGCAGGCGAGGGTGGGGGAGGATGAGCGGGGCGGCGTGCCGCACGAGATCGCCGAGGTAAAGAATGTCGAGATCGAGCGTGCGCGGGGCATTGCGCGGATGGCGTGTCGGGCGGCCGAGCGCGGACTCGATGGCGCGCAGCGCGGCGAGCAGCGCGAGCGGATCGCCGGTGAACTCCACCTCCATCACGGCATTCAGGAATGGCCGCGCGTCCGGCCCGGTGCCGACGGGTTCCGTTTCATACACGCGGGAATGGAGCACGGGCGAGGAGACTCCCGCCAGGCGCAGGATGGCCTCGCGGCCCGTGGTGAGATTCGCGAGGCGGCCGCCGAGATTTGAGCCGAGTGCGATGGCGGTTTTCATCAATGACGGATGAGGGATGAGGAGCGGACGGCGGGCGCGTCTGTGGCTGCGACGCCCTCGTCGGAACATGGATCTGCGACGCCTCGTCGCAGGGCGAAAGCAGAGGCGGGGCGCGTCTGAGGCATGTTGCGACGAGGGCGTCGCAGCCGCTCGTCATTCATCGCAAGCCCAGCACATCCTGCATCGTGTAAAGTCCCGCAGGCTTCCCATGCGCCCAGAGTGCGGCGCGCAGTGCGCCGCGTGCAAAAATCTCGCGGCTCGATGCCTTGTGCGTGAGTTCCACGCGCTCGCCGGGTGATGCGAAGAGGACGGTGTGATCGCCGACGACATCGCCGCCGCGAATCGCGTGCATCCCGATTTCCGTCTTCGTCCGCGCGCCGACATCGCCGTGGCGTCCGTGCAGGACATCCTTGTTGTATTCGAGGCTGCGCACTTTGGTGAGAATTTCCGCAAGGTTCTTTGCCGTGCCGCTCGGCGCGTCCTTTTTCAGCCGGTGATGCGTCTCGAGGATCTCGATGTCAAAGTCCGGCCCGAGAATTTCCGCGGCCTTGCGCGAGAGCCAGTAGAGCACGTTCACGCCGGTGGAATAATTGCCGGAGAAGACGATCGGGATTTCCTGCGCCGCCGCGCAAATGGCGGCGATCTGCGCGTCGCTGTGGCCGGTCGTGCCGATGACGAGCGTCTTTTTTCCTGCCACGCAGCCGGCGAGCACTGTCTCGCAAGTCGAGTGGTGCGAGAAGTCGATCACCGCATCGCACTTTTCGAGGCCCGCGGAAAAATCGTCATCCGCATCCACCGCGGCGCCGAGCGTGAAGCCGGGGATTTCGCCCGCGCAGGCGATGAGCATCTGGCCCATGCGGCCGCGCGATCCGTTGATGAGAAGTCGCGCGCTCATCATTTGAGAAGGCCGAGCGTCGTGAGGGTGGCGCGCAATTTTTCCTGACTCGCGGCGGCGAGTTCGCAGA
>JBBQJR010000128.1:0-8251 GCA_038326125.1 Chthoniobacterales bacterium | reverse complement strand
AACGCGCAGGCGGGTGTGATGGTGCGCGAGCTTCCCGGCTATCGCGCGCGCAGTCTCTACACGGGCGTCGTCGCGAATGCCGGCGTGGAGTTTGTCTATCGCAATAGCACGGTGACGAATGCGCTCGGCGACGGCATTGATCACACGCTCACGAACGGACTGCTCACTTTCAACGTGGGCGACACGACGCAGAACATCACGTTCAACGTGAACAACGACACGCTCACCGAGGGGAACGAGAATGTCGTCATCACGCTGAAAAATCCGTTCGGCGCGGCGCTCGGGACGATCCCGCAGTTCACCTACACCATCGTGAACAACGACACGCCGCCCGCGGTGCCGTACGCGCAGTTTGCAGCGGCGACGAGTGCGGCTTCCGAAAGTGCGGGCACCGCGACGATCTGGATGACGCTGAGCGCGCCCGCGACGGGGCCGGTGAGCGTGGATTACGCGGTCACGGGTGGCACGGCGGTGAGCGGCACCGATTTCACGCTCGCGAATGGCACGCTGAGTTTCGCCGCGGGCGACAGTGCGCTGCCGATCCCGATTGCGATCAATGACAACGCGACCGTGCAGGCGAACCGCACTGTGGTGCTCACGGTTTCAAATCCGGTGAACGGGCTGCTCGGCTCGCAGACGGCGCACACGTTCACGATCGTGGACGATGATCTGCCGCTGGTGAGCATCGTCGCGAATCAGCCGAATGCGACGGAGGCGGGCGTCGCGGGGCAGTTCACGGTGTCGCGCACGGGGCCGACGACGAGTGCGCTGCCGGTGAATTTTTCGCTCACCGGGAGCACCGCAACCTCGGTCACGGATTACGCGAGCATCGGCACGAGTGTGAGCATTCCCGCTGGGCAAAGCAGCGCGGTGATCAACGTGAATCCCGTGCAGGATTCGCTGAACGAGGGGAACGAAACGGTGGTCGTCACGCTCTCGAGCAACGCGGCGTCCACCGTCGGCTCGCCGAGCACCGCGACGGTGAACATCGCGGACGACGACCGGCCGATCATCAACATTGCGGCGAATGTGGCCAACGCCTTCGAGGGCGGTGCGTCGGGGCAGTTCACGCTCACGCGCAGCGGCGCGACGGGGATCGCGATCACCGTGAATCTCGCGGTTTCCGGCACGGCGACGAACACGACGGACTACACGACGCTGCCGACGAGCGTGAATTTTGCGGCGAACCAAACGACCGCGACGCTGAACGTGGTGCCGGTGAATGACACGCTTACCGAGGGGCCGGAGACGGTTTTGCTTTCGCTGAACACGGGCAGCTACGACATCGGCACGAACAGCGCGGCCACCGTGACCATCGTGGACAACGACGTGCCGCCGACGATTTATATTTCCAGCCCGTCCGCGCAGGGCGCGCTCGTCGCGAGCGGGAACGGACTCATCGTCGCCGTGACCGCGACGGACGACGGGCTGCCCTCACCGCTCACGTACGCGTGGACGCAGGCGAGCGGGCCGGGCACGGCGACATTTGAATCGCCCGCCGCCGCGACGAGCGCGGTGACGTTCAGCACGGACGGCGTGTACATTTTGAAAGTGAACGTGAGCGATGGGCAGTTCACCGTGAGTGACCAGGTGACGGTGATCGTTGGCGCGGCGATCGCGCCCGCGGACTGGATCACGCACGACCTCACGCCGTCGCTCACGCAGCGCGGACAGACGTTTTTTCTGAACGGCGCGTACACGCTCACCGGCATGGGCGCGGGGTACACGGGGAGCACGGACGGCGCGCAGGTGATGGTGCGGCCGGCGGGCGGAAATTCGAGCATCGTCGCGCGGCTCGCGAGCGTCACAGGGCCTGCCAACGCGCCGCTCGCGGGCGTGACGATGCGCGATTCGGAATTTCGCGGTGCGCGCCGCGCGGTGCTCGGCTTCGTGCCGGGGAGCGGACTGCAATTTCGCACGCGCACCGCGACGAGCGCGGCGGACACGGTGACGACGCTCGCCGGCGTGACGCTGCCCGTGTGGCTGCGGCTCGACCGCGATGCGGCGACGAACAACATCACGGCATTTTACGCGACCGACGCAGCCGGATCGCCGGGAACGTGGACGCAAGTCGGCGTGCCCACGGTCATCGCGATGGATGCCGGCGGTATCGCGAACATCGGCATCACCGCCACCGGCACGAGCACGGTGAATGCGACCACGGCGGTCTTCGACAACGTCACGCCGACACCCGCAGCCAGCACCGGCGGCGCGCTGCTCGCGGAGGATGGCGGCACGAGCAATCCGGTGGCAGGCAGTTACTCGCTGAACAGCGGCACATGGACGATCTCTGCAACGGGCGGACTCGATAGCGGAGGCTATTTTGCCGGGCAGCAGTACGCGGGTGATTTTGTGATCACGGCGAAGCTCGCGTCGTCGAGTTCCGGCGCGCTGAATTCTCTCTCGGGCATCATGATTCGCGAGAGCATGGACAGCGGCGGTTACGTTTTTCTCGGGCGGATTCCGACGGGTTCGTTCAACGGCTATACTTGGCGAAGTTACGCGGGCGGACCCGGCGGCGGCGTGCCGAGTTTCACGAACACCGTGCGCTGGATGCGCCTCGTGCGCGCGGGCAACAGCATCTCCGCATTTCACGCGCCCGACGTGAGCGGCGCTCCGGGCGTGTGGATTCCGATCGGACAACCGCAGACGGTGATCATGAGCACCGCCGTGATGGCCGGACTCGCCGTGGACAACAACGGCGGCGGCTCCGTGCTGAACACCGCGACTTTCAACAACCTCACCATCGTCCCGCTGAACAAGGCGCCCGTGGTGAACACCGGCACCCTCGTCGCGAATGCGCTGTCGCCCGTTTCGCTGAGCGGCAGCGTGAGCGATGACAATTTTCCCGCGCCTCCATCCATCAGCGCGTCGTGGAGCAAAGTCTCCGGGCCGGGCACGGTGACGTTCGGAAATTCCTCCCTGCCCGCGACGAGCGCGACCGTGAGCACGATCGGAGCGTACGTCTTGCGGCTGCGCGCGAACGACACGTCTGCGGAGAGCTTTCGCGACCTTGCCTTCAACGGCTACCTGAAGCCGTACGACGTGTGGGCCGCGCAGAAGTTCGGGGCCAACTGGACGAACTCCGCGTTCACGGACGACCAGCTCGACAGCGACGGCGACGGGTTGAAAAACTTGGTCGAATACGGTCTCGGCACCAATCCCAACACCGCGAACGTCGCGCCGATCGTCACGGACAAGGAGCACGTCGGCACGGAGGATTACCTGCGCTTGAGCGTGGTGAAAAATCCCAGCGCCACTGACCTGCAATATGTCGTCGAGGCCACAGGCACGCTGCAGGATCCGCTGAGTTGGAGCAGCACCGGGCTGGTGACTGAAACTAATACCTCCACGCAATTGATCGTGCGGGACAAGCAGCCGATGTCCGCGGGTGGCCAGCGCTTTCTCCGGCTGCACATTCTCCGGCCGTGAAGCGGCACCCCGTTGTGAGACCAGCGGGCATGTTATCATTTGGAATCCATGAAGCCAGGAATGGGCGGAGGAACGCCAGCACCTGAGCGCGCGATTAGTGCCGAGCACGCCTTCCACCGAGGAATCGATGAGAAGATGTCCATTGATCAGACCAAGCATTCGCTGTTCGGCGCGAGCAAGGTCGCGGCGGATATCTTAGTCTAGGAATATGGCCGTTACTTCGGGATGAAACCAGGTGGCTTTCGCGGCGGATGCCTCACCGGCCCCGCGCACGCCGGGACAGGGCTGCAATCAGCGAACTATTTTCCACGGCGCCGCGCGTTTCCTTGTATGGCAGCACGAAGCTGGCGTCCGAAATTCTGGCGTTGGAGTATGGAGGTGCCTTCGGTTTCCCAGTTTGGATCAATCGCTGCGGCGTCATGGCTGGCGCGGGGCAGTTTGGCCAGGCGGAGCAGGGGATCTTCAGCTTTTGGATTAACTCGTGGCTGCGCCGCGCGGCGCTGAGATATATCGGTTTTGGAGGCAATGACTGCCAGGTGCGCGACTGCCTGCATCCCCGCGATCTTCTCCCGCTCCTTTGTCGGCAAATGGAAACCTATATCCATGACAGGCCACGCGTGGTGAATGTCGGCGGGGGACTGGCGAACAGCATGTCACTCGCGCAGTTGAGCGCGTGATGCGGCGCCCGCTTCGGAAGACGGTGTTCCGCGCACGAGGACCACTTTTTAGACGCTCTCTAAAGCGAGCAGGGCCGGTCCCATGTCGGGCCGGTTGCGTGCCAGCCGCCTTTCGGCTGCCGGTCCCTATTTGACTGCGAGGATCAGCCGCAGGGAATCGAGGCGCAGGTGGGCGGCGGAAAGCACCGCATGGAGGGCGGTCTTCTGTTCTTGCGCGGCGGCGATCTCTTCGGGGCGGACGTGATCGTTGATCGTGCGCAGCGTTTCGAGGCGTTCGATTTCGTCCCCGAGTTGCGCGTCCATCGCGCGCACGGATTCGGCGACGACGGTGCTCATGCGCGTGGTGGCGAGCGTCTGCGCGGCGGCGAGCATCGCGGGGAGGAGTTTCTTGCGCATCGGGCCGCGGTCGAGGAGGCGGAAAATATCGCCTTTTTCCAAATGCGCGGATCGCACGGCGGCGTCCTCGCTCCGATCGGCCATCGCGTGATCGATCATGATGCGCAGCGGCGTCGGCGGGAGAAAACGATCCGCGTGCAGTGCGGCGGGCGCGACGCATTCCACGGCGGCGTGGACCTCGAGAAAAATTGATTCGCTACCGGAATTTTTCCAGATGCCGAAGGCCGTGTTGCCGCGCTCGGAGCCGAGCAGCAGATCGAGCGCGCCGCTGAGGAGCGGGTGGTCGCCGCTCATCAGGCCGAGGTCCTCGCGGCTGAGCGCGCGCGTGCGATCGAAGGTCACCGACATGCCATCCGCGGGGAGCGTCGGGAGCGCGTCGGTGATGAGATGGCCGGGCTTCAGCAGGTAGCCGCGCGTGCTGAGGTCATCCACCTGCACGCCGAAATGATCGAGCAGGCGCACGCAAAATTCCTCGAAGCTTGCGTCCGTGTCGGCGGCGCGGATTTGCGCAATCAGGACGGCGGCGCGCTCGGGTTTGGAAGAGTTGAGTTCGAGCAGGCGGTCGTGCCCGCGCGCGAGCTTGCCCGCGACGCTCGCGTGCAGCGTGCGCGTGCGTTTGAGGAAAATGGTCAGCTTTTTCGCGGAGAACTCCTCGCACAGCCCGGCGAGATCGCCGTGCAGTGCGCGCGCAATTTCGTTCGCGCCATGCGGATTTTTTTCAAAGGCGTTCAGCCCCTCGTGATACCACCGCGCGAGGACTTCGCCCGCGGTGCCGGGCACGTACGGGACGTGAATCTGGATCGTGGCGCTCTGCCCGATGCGATCGAGGCGGCCGATGCGCTGCTCGAGGAGCTCGGGATTTTGCGGGAGATCGAAGAGGACGAGGTGGTGCGCGAACTGGAAATTCCGCCCCTCGCTGCCGATCTCCGAGCAGAGCAAAATGCGCGCGCCTTCGTCGCTCGCGAAGAACGCGGCGTTGCGATCGCGCTGCAGCAGCGTGAGGCCTTCGTGGAAAATTCCGGCGTTCACTTTCACCTCGCGCTGCAGGCGGGTCGCGATGTCCTCGACGAGGGCGCGCGTGCGGCAGATGAGCAGGATTTTTTCCGAGCCGAGTTCCTTCAGCAGCTCCACGAGCCATTTCACTTTCGCGCCGATCTCGTCCGTCGTGGCAGCGAGCGGATGCAGCTTCGCGTGGCGTTTTGGAAAGCCCGGCAGCGAGGCGCGCGTGTTGCGAAACATCACGCGACCGGTGCCGAAGGCGTCGAGCAGTTCGCTGACGAGGTGCGTGCGCGCAGCAGTGTCTCCGCCGGCGAGTTCGTCGCAGTGGCGCAGGACGCGCGGCGACTGCTTCCCAAAAAGTGCGCGGTCCTCCGCGTTGAGCGGCTGCCCGGCGAGCAGGCGATCGAGTGCGCGGGCGACTTCCTCGTAGCGGCTGTTTTCCTCGAGAAATTTCGCGAGGTCGGAATAGCGATCGGGATCGAGCAGGCGCAGGCGGGCGAAGTGTCCCTCCGGCCCGAGCTGCTGCGGCGTCGCGGTGAGCAGGAGCAGGCCGGGCGTTTTTTTTGCGAGCGTCTCGACGAGCGCGTACTGCGGGCTCACGCGCGCGGGCGTCCATTCCATGTGATGCGCCTCGTCCACGATCAGCAAATCCCAGCCGGCCTCGGAGACCTGCCGCGCGCGTTTTTCATTCGCGGAAAGCAGCGCGATGCTGCAAAGCACGAGTTGGCTGTCGAGGAAGGGATTCGCCTCCGCGTCGTGCTGCTCGATGGAGGCGCAGCGCTCCTCGTCGAAAATGCTGAAGAGCAAATTGAAGCGCCGCAGCAGCTCGACGAACCACTGGTTCACGAGCTGCTCGGGCACGAGCACGAGAATGCGCTCGGCGCGGCCGGTGAGATGCAGGCGGTGCAAAATCAATCCGGCCTCGATCGTTTTGCCGAGGCCGACTTCATCCGCGAGCAGCACGCGCGGCACGAGACGCGCCGCAACTTCGCTCGCGATGAACATCTGGTGCGGCAGCAAATCCACGCGCCCGCCGGTGAAGCCGCGCACGGGCGAACTGCGCAATTCGCACCGGCGGCGCAGCGCCTCCACGCGCAGATCGAAGGTGCGCAGATCATCCGTGTGTCCGCCGAAAAGACGCTCCTCGGGTTTGCTGAAGCTGATCGCGTCGGAAAGATCCGCCTCGGGCAATTCGCCGCGCGCGTGGCGGTACACGAGCAGCCCGCCCTTTTCCTCCACCGCATCCACGAGCAGTTCCGCGCCCGCGCGCGACTTGATTTTGTCTCCGGCCGCAAACTTCACGCGGCGCAGCGGTGCGGATTCGATCGCGTATTGCCGCTGCTCATTCGCTGCCGGGAAATGCACTTCCACGCGACCAAAGCCCGACTTCAAAATGAGGCCGAGCCCGAGTTCCGGCTCCGTGTCGCTGACCCATCGTTGTCCTGAAACTGGCTTGGTGGTGCTCATGAAAAAGGGGCGGAACGTAGCGGATCTGCCGGCTTTGACAACGGGCGCGAAAGCTCGCGATTGGGATGATCTTCCGCGCGGCTGCGCGGCACGATGGGCGGTTGATTAAAGACGGCTGATGCGTCTGCGGGCGGCGATTCCTTTGCCTATGTCCGACCCACGAAATATTGCTCACGACAAAAAGGTGATTCAGGAAAAGAAACAGCACGGCGAAAACCCGGCGGCGGGCGCGGCGGAGAAAGTGCAGCCCGGCAAAAAGCCGCACTTGCAGCATCCGCACGCGCACGAGGATCCCGCGACGGAACGCGCCGACGCGGCTGAGCACGAAGCCGAGGAGATCAAGGCCGCGGTGCAGGCGCACGAGGAGAAAACGGAAATCCACAAGCACCACTGACGCTGGCACGGCGCGCGGATTTTTTCCGGCGTGAAAATATCGAACGGGATCGCGGAAGGAATGTGGCGCAAATTTTTCAGTCGCGTGAAATCAGCTCTCCGAACGATCGCCACCGTGCTCGTCCTGATTGGTTGCGCGTGTGCCGAAGAAGCGGTGCCCGCACCGGTGCCGCGTCCGCATTTTTCCGCGACGAAACGAAAGGTGATGACGTGGGTGCCGCCGTACGCGGTCGCAAAGTCGCGGGCGCGACTCGAGGAATCTTTCGCCGGCGCGGGGATGAAGGACGCGCTCACGCATCTCGGCCTGCAATTTTTCGAGCCGACCCGCGAAGGCGGAGTGCGACGCGTGGGCGACGGCGACGATGTGGGAGATGCGACCGTCGCGGCGCTGCGCGACTGGGGCCATGCGAATGGCGTGCGTGTGCTGCTGTGCGTATTCAACGGGAACAAGTCGTGGGACTGGCCGCTCGCGCGTGCGGCGTTTGCGCAGCCGAAGAAATTCGCCGCGAGTCTCGCGGCGGAAACGGAGCGACTGGCGCTCGATGGCGTGGATGTGGATCTCGAGGGCAACGGCGAATTCGATGCGGACAAAGCGGCGTTCGTGGCATTCATCCGCGAGCTTTCCGCACTGCTGCATGCGAACAAACGGCAGCTCACCGTGGACACTTTTTCCCACATCTGGAACGCCCCGAATCAGCGCTGGTGGAAGGAACTCCTGCCGCTCGTGGATGGTCTGAACACGATGGGCTACCAAGAAATCGGCGCGGCTGGAAAAGACTGGCGCGCCTTCGCCGCGCAGGAAGCCGCCGCCGGTGCGGACGCCGCAAAGCTGCTGCTCGGAATGCCGTCGGAAGTCGCGCGCTGGCAGGGCGGCGAGGCGCTCGACC
>JBBQJR010000127.1:0-8277 GCA_038326125.1 Chthoniobacterales bacterium | reverse complement strand
GGGAGTGTTTCACCTCGCGATGGTCATTGATGACGCGCCGATTTCCGCGCTCACGCACGAGCGGATGCGCAGCGTGCTCGCGCCAAAGGCGCACGGTGCGTGGATGCTTCACGAGGGCACGCGCAACCTGCCGCTCGACTGCTTCGTGATGTTCTCATCCGTCTCAAGCCTTTTCGGTAATCCCGCGCAGGCGAACTACGCGGCGGCGAACGCCTTCCTCGATTCGCTCGCGCATCACCGCCATGCGCTCGGTCTGCCCGCGCTGGTGATCAATTGGGGCGCGCTCGGCGGCGAGGGCTACGTCGCGCGCAACGAGCGCGTCGCCGAATATCTCGCGCGGCAGGGCACGGCGGCGCTGACGCCGGCGGAAGTCGTTTTCCTGCTCGAGTCGTTCCTCAACGCGGGCACGACGCAGGCGATGGCGCTGCGCGTGGACTGGGCCAAGTGGCGGCAGTCCTTCCGCGGCAGTCAGGAAAGCCCGCTGCTCGAGCGCGTTTTTGCCGCAGGCATCGAGGGTCCGGAAACGAGCGGTGCGAAGAGCGACTGGCGTCTGAAAATCGAATCCGCCGCGCCGGCGGATCGCATTGACATCATCGGGCACGCGCTGCGCGAAGTCGTCGGTTCCGTGCTCCGCGTAAAGCCGGAAGGTCTGCGCCTCGATCAGCCGCTCACCGACCTCGGGCTCGACTCGCTCATGGCCGTCGAAATCGAGAACTCGATCGAGAGTTCCATCGGCGTCGCCCTTCCGCCCGCGAGCCTCATGCGTGCGCGGACGATCGGGCAAATTGCGTCACTGATCGCCGAGCATATGGGTGGTGCCACACCGGCAAAACCCGCCGCGCCCGCGCCGTCGCAGCCCGCGTCCGCCGTGGATGTGGATGCGCTTTCCGACGATGAAATCGATCGCCTGCTCGGCGAAGAGCCGACGGCGGCTGCGAAGGACGAGGAGATCGAGACACGCGTCGAAAATTGAGGCATGGCGCAAGACAACCGAGCCCGGCTCAAGGAATGGCTGGCGAGCGGCGAGGCCCGCCTCGAGCCGCTCACTTTCCCGCAGCGCGAACTGTGGGAAGCCGCGCCCGCGCCGCCAGCCGACCTCTCGAATAACATCTGCGCGACCATCGAACTGCGCGGCGCGCTGACGCCGGAGGGCAGCGAGGCCGCGGTGCAAAAGGTCGTGGACCGGCAGGAGGCGTTGCGCCTTTCGATTTTGCCGGGAAAAGGACAGCCGGTGCAGATGATCCGCAAAACGTGCAAGCCCGCGATGCTGTTCCGCGAGCTCACCGCCGCGCAGTGCGAACCCGAGGCGACGGAGGAACTCGCACAGGAGGTTTTTTCGAAGCCCTTCGATCTCGTGCAGGGGCCGCTCTACCGCGCGGAAGTTTTCCGCCGCGGCGCAAACGATCACGTGCTGGTCTTCGCGATTCACCATGCGATTGCCGACGGCTGGACGCTCGGCGTGTTCGTTCAGGATCTTTTCGCCGCCTATCTGCAGGTCGTGCGCGGCGACCGAAAGTCCCTGCCGCCCGTGCCGCTCTCGTATTCGGAGTGGGGCGCGGCGGAGCGCGCTTTCTGGCAGCCCGCGGAACTCGCGCCGCGCGCCGCATTTTGGCAAACAAACCTCGCCGATGCAGCGCGGCTGTGGAGCCCGCCGACCGAACCGGCGGCGACCGGTGCGATGCTTCGGCGCTGCGTGTCGCGCGTGCCCGCCGAACTCGCGCGCGCCGTGCGCGACCGTGCGCGCCGCGACGGTGCCACGCTCTTCAGCACGCTGCTCGCGGCGTTTCAAATCACGCTCTCCAAATGGACCGGTGCGGACGACATCACCGTCGGCACGCCGGTCGCGAATCGCACGAAGCAGGCCGTCCGGGAGACGATGGGCTACTGCTCGGGCATCGTTCCGCTGCGCGGCCAAATTGATCGCGCGCGCACCTTTTCCGAGAGCCTGCGCGCCGTGCATCAGGCGACGCTCGACTCCTTCGCGAACGCCATGCCTTTTGCGGAGCTCGTCCGCGCCGTCGGCGAGCCCGCGGTGCCGGGACGCAATCCGATTTTCGAGGTGCGCTTTGCGCTGCAAAATCACCCGGTCCCGGACGTTTCCGTGCCGGCCTTTTCGCTGAAACTCCGCATGCGCTCGAGCGGCACCGCGCGCTTCGATCTCGCGTGCGAAATCACCGAGGAGGGCGAGGGCCTCGAAGTTGAATGGCTTTTTCGGAAAAATTTGTTCGCCGCAGACGACATCGAAAATCTCAGCCGCATGTATCTGGCGGTGCTCGCCGGCGTCTGCCGCTCGCCGGAAATTTCCACATCCGACCTCATGACCGCCCTGCGATGAACGCGACGACGCTGAACCGCAAAACCAAAGTGGAGCCGCACGAGCCGCACTGGTTCAGCCGCGCGGCGTCTCATGTAATCCTCGCTCTCACATTTCTCGCGCAGATGGCGATCATCGCCATCGTGAAAAGCGGGGCCTCGCTCTGGTCCGCCGTGCCGCTCGTGCTCATCGCCGGGCATCTCATGCACGGCGCGGGCATCGCCTTTCACGAGGCTTCACACGGGCTTTTGCGCTCGGGACGCCGCCGGAATGAGATCGCCGGCACGCTCATCGGGCTCATGAGTTTCATGAGCTTCAGCCTCTACCGCGCGGCGCATCAGATGCACCACATGCACCTCGCCACCGAGCGCGATGAGGAACTCTGGCCGTTCATCCATCCGCGCAAGCCGCGCTGGCTGCGGGTGCTGGTCGCCTTTTTTGAGCTGACGTTTGGCCTGCTCGTCCTGCCGCTTTTGTTCCTCCGCATTTTCCTGCGCAAGGGCTCGCCGATCCGCAGCCGCAAGGTGCGACGGCGCGTGTGGCTCGACTTCGCGATGATGGCCGTCCTGTGGACCGCGATCGGGATCTGCGTCGCGCATTGGCAGCTCGGAAAATATTTCCTCTGGGTGTATCTGCTGCCCGCATTCCTCGCGGGGAATTTGCAGAGCTGGCGCAAGTATATCGAGCACGTTGGCCTCACGGGCAGCACGGTGAACAGTTCCACGCGCAGCGTCGTCGCGCGTGGGTTTGGCGGAAAGATCGTCGCCTTTACGCTTCTCCATGAGCCGTATCACGGCGTGCATCACCTGCACATGGCGCTGCCGCACGCGCACCTCCCGGCTCGTGCCGCGGAGCTCGCGCCGCAGTCGGACGGCGAGTTGCACCCGTTCAAAAATTACCGGCACGCCATGCGGCACCTCCTGCGCAGCCTGCGCGATCCGCGCGTCGGCGCGCAGTGGCACACCATTTCCGGCAAGGCATGACCTCCGCCGCTCCCCATCCCGATCCGCAGGCAGTTTTCGTCGCGGCGGGACTGCGGAAAAATTACGACGACGGTCAGGTGCAGGCGTTGCGCGGTTTGGATTTTCGGATCGCGGAAGGGGAGTTCGTCGCGATCACCGGGCCGAGCGGCTGCGGAAAAAGCACGCTGCTGCAGATGCTCGGCGCGCTCGACCGGCCGAGCGGGGGCACGCTGCTATATCGCGGCGGCCCGCTCGGCACACTCGCGGATCCTGCGACGTACCGGGCGCGCGAGATCGGTTTTATTTTTCAGTCCTTTCACCTGCTGCCGACTTTCACCGCGCTGGAGAATGTGCAGATCCCCATGTTCGAGACCGATCGCCCGCGCGCCGAGCGCGTGGCGCGTGCGGATGAGCTGCTGAAGCTCGTCGGCCTCGGCCATCGCCTGCACCACATGCCTGCAAAACTTTCCGGCGGCGAACGGCAGCGTGTGGCCATCGCGCGCAGCCTCGCGAACGGCCCGTCCGTGCTGCTCGCCGACGAGCCGACCGGCAACCTCGACAGCGAAAACGCGCACCTCATTTTGGATCTCATCATCCGCCTGCATCACGAGGAAAAGATGACGCTCGTCCTCGTGACCCACGACCCGACGATCGCGCAGCGCGCCTCGCGCACCATCGAAATGAAGGACGGCCAGATCGTCTCGGATCAACCCGCCGCAGCACGCCCATGACCTTTTTCTCCATCGTCGCGCGCGGACTTCTTCGGCGTCCCGTGCGCACCGCGCTCACGCTCGTCGGCATCTCCATCGGCATCGCCGCGGTCGTCGCGCTCGTCGGGATTTCGCGCGGCTTTGAGCAAAGCTGGGCGACCGGGATGAAGGCGCGCGGCACCGACATCGTCGTGAGCAACATGGGCAGCGCGCTCGCGCCCAAACCATTTCCCGGCGGCGTGCGCGACCGCATCGCCGCGCTTAAAAACGTCGCGGAAACCTGCGCGATTTTCGTGGACCTCACGAGCGTCGAGGACTCCTCGATGATGGTCGTCTCCGCGCGCGAATGGGGCGGCTTCTCGTGGAAGAATCTGAAGCTGATTTCCGGTCGCCTGCCGCGGGATGCGAAGGAACCCGCCGTCGTGCTCGGCCAAACCGCCGCCGAAGTATTGAAGAAGAAAGTCGGCGACCCGCTGCAGCTTGAGACGAAGGAATTGACCGTCGTCGGCATCGTGGATGGCGGCGCACTCGTGGAAAACGGCTCGGTGATTTTGTCGCTGCCGCTCTTCCAGGAAATCACCGGCAACGAGGACAAGATCAACATCATCGACCTCCGCGCCGCGCCCGGACTCGGCGAGGACGGCGTGAAAAAATTGTGCGCGGAAATCAACGCCGCCGTCCCCGAGGCGCGCGCGATGCCCGCGGGCGAGCACGTCGGCAACAGCGAGGCGTACCGTTTCATCCGCGCGATGAGCTGGGGCACTTCGCTGCTCGCCGTGATCGTCGGCGTGCTCGGCGTGATGAACACAATGCTGATGACGGTCTTCGAGCGAAAGCAGGAGATCTGCGTGCTGCTCGCGATCGGCTGGAAGCGCTCGCGCATCATCAAGATGGTGCTGTTGGAATCCGCGCTGCTCGGCTTTCTCGGCGGCCTTTGTGGCGTGGCCATCGGCATCGTGGGCGTGAAAGTGATGGAGCGCCTGCCCGCGATCCACGGTCTGCTGGAGCCGGATCTGAGCGTTCGGCTTTTCGCCGTGTCCGTGGTCATCGCCGTCGCCGTCGGCATCGCGAGCGGCATTTATCCCGCGTGGCGCAGTTCGCGTCTCACGCCGAGTTCGGCGCTGCAGGGGTGATTGATTTGAAAAAAATCTGCGCGTAGCGCAATGGATCGCAGCGGAAACTTCCGTCCGCGCATCGCGGGGTGCGCCTGCGATTTGATCGGCAGACTCACCGCGCCCGTCTCGCCATTCGCCCTTTCCATGAAAATTTTCATTCTCCCCGCCCGCTCGCTGCTCCTCATCGTTCTCGCCGCGACCGCGATTTTTTCGGTGCGCGCCGCAGATGCTCCCGCGCTTTCCGCCGCGGAACTGGCTGCGAAGTTGAGCGCTTTGCAGCAGGATGGCTCGTCGTTCGTCCGCCTGAAGCTCGACGGCGGCGCGGCAAAATCCTCGCTCCAAATCCAGATCAAGCAGCGCCGCACGCGGGCCGCGACCGAAGTCGTGTATCAAATTCTCTGGCCGAAAGAGCGCAAGGGCGAGGGCGTGCTGCTGCGCAAAATCGGCGACCGGCCCCCGACCGGCGCGTCCTTTCGCCCGCCGGATGCGATGCGCATGCTCGACGCCGAGCAGATGCGCGAGCCGCTCTTCGGCAGCGATTTGAGTCTGGAGGATGCAACGGACAATTTTTTTGCGTGGGATCATCAGGCCATCACCGGCACCGAGCCCGTGGATCGAGTGCCCTGCCAGATCCTCGAGTCGAAGCCCGGCAAGGGCCAGCGCTCGAGCTACGCCCTCGTGCGGACTTGGGTGGATGCGCGTCGGCTGGTGCCGCTCCGCATTGAGAAATATTCCGCCCCCGGCGAACTCGTGCGCCGCATTGAGACGACGAAAGTCGCGCTCGACGAGGATCGCCGGCACATCCCCGCGAATCTCACTGTGCGCGGCCGCCGCGGCGACGCCGTCACCGAACTCGACGGCTCGCGCATTGTGCATGGCGTGGCGTACACCGATCGCGATTTCACGCCGGACGCTCTCCGCGAACTGACGACGCCGCGCTCCGCGAAGTAGGCGGTTCATCCTCCGCGGAGGAAAATGGGAGTCCCTCGGCGTGCGGCCTTCCGTCTGCCACAGAAAGGTCGGGCGCGAATTCCTCCTTGCTGTACACGTCTAGCAAAACCAGATTCCGCTCATGCTTGCCATTCGTTTGGATTCCGAAATCGAACAGCGGCTCGAGCGTCTGGCGAAGCGCACGGGTCGCACGAAGACGTTCTACGCCCGCGAGGCGATCCTCGAGCATCTCGAGGATCTCGAAGACGGCTATCTTGCCCTCACGAGATTGGAAAACCCCGGTCGCATTTTCACCGCAAAGGAAGTGAAGCGTGCGGTGGGTCTATAGTTTCGAGGAGCGCGCCCTGAAGGAGCTGAAAAAGCTGGGCGCGCCGGCACAGCGGGAAATTTTGAAGTATCTCGATGAGAGAATCGCGACGCGCGAGAATCCCGCGCGATTTGGAAAACGGCTGCGCGGTGATCTGGCGGGGCTTTGGCGATACCGCGTCGGCGACTATCGGCTCATCTGCTCGCTGCGCGAAGGGCAGATGCTTGTTCTCGTCCTGAAAGTGGGGCATCGGCGCGACGTCTATTCGTGATGGCGCGCTAAGACGGGCATGGTGCGCGGGTCACTCCACTTACTGCCCATGAATCTTCCCCCGCTCACCCGCCGTTCCTTCCTCCGTCACACCTCCGCCGCCGCTGCCGCGCTCTCGTTTCCCGCGGTCGTGCGTTCGGCAAATCTGAATTCGAATTTGCAAATCGTCGCCGTCGGCTGCTCGGGCAAGGGCTTGAGCGACATCGTGGAGAACGGCTCGCATCCGAAGGCGAAATTCGTCGCGTTCTGCGACGTGGACACGGAGCGGTTTCGTGAGGCGGACAAGAAATTTCCGGGCACGCCGCACTATCAGGACTGGCGCGAGATGTTCGCGAAACTAAGCGACACCTTCGATGCCGTGACGGTCTCGACACCCGATCACTGGCACGCGCCGGTGGCGATGGCGGCGATGAAATTGCGCAAGCACGTGTACTGCCAGAAGCCGCTCGCTCACACGGTTTGGGAGGTGCGGCAGATGCGGCGGCAGGCGGAAATTTCCAAGGTCATCACGCAGATGGGAAATCAGATCCACAGTCACGAGGCGTATCGCACGGCCGTGAAATTGATCCGCGACGGCGTGATCGGAAAAATCCGCGAGGTGCATTCGTGGCACCCGAATCCGGGGAACAAATATTCCGGCCTCACGAAGCGCCCGGCGCCGAGCGGCGCGCCCGTGCCGGCGTCGCTGAATTGGGATCTCTGGATCGGCACTGCGCCGATGCGGCCGTACGAGCCGGACCTCTATCATCCGTTCAAATGGCGCGACTGGCAGGATTTCGGCAGCGGCACGATGGGCGATTTCGGCTGCCACATTCTCGATCCCGTTTTCACCGCGCTGGAACTCACCGCGCCGATCACCGTGCGCGCGGAGACGTCCGGCTCGAACGAGGAGACGTGGCCGGGGGCCGAGACTGCGAGCTACATTTTCCCGGGCACAAAATGGACGGCTGACCGGACGCTGCCGCTCACTTGGTACGACGGCGGCAACATGCCCGCACGCGCGCTGATGCAGATGCCGGACGATGCGAAAATCGCGGGCGCAGGTTCGCTTTTCATCGGCGAAGGCGGGACGATGATCCTGCCGCACTTCAAGATTCCCTCGCTGTTCCCGGTGGAGAAATTCGCGAATTTCAAAATCGAAACGGTGCCGGGCTCGAGCCACTATCACGCGTGGGTCGAGGGCGCGATCGCGGGGACGAAAACAACCGATGGATTTCACTACGCGGGTCCGCTCTCGGAAACGGTGCAGCTTGGCAATGTCGCGTCGCGCGTACCGGGCCAGATACTCGAGTGGGATGCGGAAAACCTGCGCATCCCGAATTCCGAGACGGCGACGAAGCTGCTGACCAAGGCGTATCGCGAGGGCTGGAAACTCGACGCGGCGAGCTGACGCTTGGCTGCGACGCCTCGTCGCAAAAGACGAGCGATGCTTCTCTCCGCACGGCCGCTTTCCATCCTCTCATCATGCAATGGGAGCACGCAGGACGGCGTGCATTGGGTAGCGCGGGGCGTCCCGCCTGCCGTGTTACGCCTAGAGCGGAACAAACACCGACCTCCGTGTGCGTGGCCACCACGAAACACCAACGCCCGGTGCAGCCCCGGGAGCCCCTCAACGCCAGCGGGACGCCCCCGCTAACCCGGGAAAACC
>JBBQJR010000126.1:0-8334 GCA_038326125.1 Chthoniobacterales bacterium | reverse complement strand
GATGCGCGTGGACGGCTTCCCAAATCCTCCCGACATCCTGCAACCCGCCACGCTCAAAACCATGACCACGCCGAGCGCCGCGAACGAGCGCTACGCCTGCGGCTGGCTCGTGAACCAAATCCCGAACTGGTGGCACAACGGCAGCCTTCCCTGCGCTTCGGCCCTGCTGGTGCGCACCGCGAGCGGACTTTGCTGGGCCGCGCTGGCGAACATCCGCGCCGAGGGCATTGACCTCGCGCTCGATCGGGTGATGTCGAAAATCGCGAGTGCAGTCCCGGCGTGGCGCGCGTGACCGCGCGGCGCGGGCAAATCGTTGCCGCCGCCGCGCAAAGCTGAAAGCATCGCAACCGATGAAAGCTCCTTCCCTCCTCTCGCTCTGGCTCCTCGCGACCTCGTCCATTTTTGCCGCCGACGCGCCGCGCGTGCTCCCCGCCGCGACGCTCCCGGATGATGTCCGCCTGCAGCCGCTGAAGGATCTCGACGGCTATTTTCCGTGGTCGCCGCCGGACTCGAAAGTCGTCTGGGAAAATCGCGCCGCCGCGCTGCGCATGCAGATGCGCGTGGCCATCGGTCTTTGGCCCGAGCCCACGCGCACGCCGCTGAATGCCGTCGTCCACGGCAAAATCGATCGCGCCGGCTACACCGTGGAAAAAGTGATCCTCGAAACGATGCCGGGATTTTTCCACACGGGAAATCTCTACCGCCCGAGCGGGCAGCCGGGAAAGCATCCTGCCGTCATCGTCACGCACGGTCACTGGCAGGACGCGCGCTTTTGGGAAAAAACGGACGCGGTTTTGCAAAAGGAAATCGAGGCCGGGCAGGAGCATTCGAAAATCGTGGGGCGCACCATTTTCCAATCCATCGGCGTGCAACTCGCGCGCATGGGCTGCGTGGCTTTCGTGAGCGACATGCTCGGCAACAGCGACTCGCAGCAAATTCCCGCCGCGATCGCGCACGGTTTCAAAGTGCAGCGGCCCGAGATGATTTCGCCGAAGCTGGGACAGTGGGGACTTTTTTCGCCGCAGGCGGAGACGTGGAGTCAGAACATCATGGGTTTGCAGACGTGGAATAACATCCGCTCGCTCGACTTCCTCACCGCGCTCGACGACGTGGATGCGACGCGCCTCGGCGTGACCGGCGCGAGCGGCGGCGGCACGCAGTCCATGCTGCTCGCCGCGCTCGATCCGCGCATCACCGTCGCGGTGCCGTGCGTGATGGTGAGCACCGCGATGCAGGGCGGCTGCACTTGTGAAAATGCGAGTCTGCTCCGCATCGGCACGGGCAACATCGAATTTGCCGCGCTCTTCGCGCCGCGCCCGATGGGCATGACGACGGCACACGACTGGACCGTGGACATGTCCACGAAAGGTTTCCCCGATCTCGCGCAGCATTGGAAAAACCTCGGCGCACCGGAAAACGTGAAGCTCTTCGATCACCCGGATTTCCCGCACAACTACAACGCCGTCACGCGCGAGCACATCTACGATTTTTTCAACACGCACTTCCGCCTCGGCCTCGCCGCGGATCGGCTGAAGGAGCACGATTACGAGCCGCTCACGCGCGCGCAGCTCAGCGTGTGGGATGCCGCGCATCCCGCGCCCGCAGGCGGGCCGGAGTTTGAAAAAAAGCTGCTGCGCTGGTCCGCGGAGGACAGCGACAGGCACCTCGCGACCGACTTTGAAAAGATCGCGCGGCCCGCGCTGGACGCGATTTTCAAGCGGACGCTCGACGGCGAAAAGGCCGTGCTGGATCGCTCGACTTTCAAAAAGGAGGATCGCGGCGACTGGTGGCTGCTGCGCGGCGTCGTGGACAATGAGGCGCGCCACGAAGCCGTGCCGTGTCTCTTTTTCCATCCGAAAAAATGGAGCGGGCGCACGGTGATATGGCTGAACGAAAAGGGCAAAGCCGCGCTGCTCGACGGCGACCAGCCGAATGCCGATGTCGCACGGCTGCTCGCGGGCGGCGTGAGCGTCGTCGCGCCGGACCTTTTCATGCAGGGCGAATTTTTGTTCGACGGCCAGTCGGATACGCCGGTCCGCAAAGTAAAGAATCCGCGCGAGGCCGCGGCGTTCACGTTTGGCTACAACGATTCGCTCTTCGTGCAGCGGACGCACGACGTGCTCACGCTGCTCGCGTTCGTCCGCGACCACGAACATCACTCGACGAGCGTGGTGCTCGTCGCGCCGGACAAAACCGCCGCGATCGCCGCCGCCGCGCGCGCGCTCGCGGATGGCTCCGTGTGCAAGACGGTGCTCGATGCGCAGGCAATGCGCTTCGCAAATGCGGACAGCATTTTCAGCCCGTGGTTCCAGCCGGCAGCGGCGAAATTTGGCGATCTGCCGGGTTTGCTGAAACTCGGAAAGGGCGCGCTGTGGAGCGGCGGTGCGACCGCGAAACCGGCGACGGTCGTCGAGGCCGAGCTGGCGGATTGAGGCAGGTCACTTTCGCTTCCCGGCTGGCGCACGACCGGATCGCCAGAGTGCGAAGAGCAGATCGCCGAGCGTGAAAATAAGCAGCGGCGTGGTCGGCGAACCCTCGTAAAGCGGCTTCTTCGGCGGCGTGTGAAAATCCGCCGAGAACAGCGCCCTCGCGTCCGCGTCTTTTCCGGTCATGACGCGCACCGTGTAAAGCCTGCCCGGTTTCAGCCCGCGCAGTTCCGCACGCACGCGCTCGCGCTCGGGCGTGATGCTCACCTCCGCGATTGGCGACCACGCGATTTGCAATTCGTCGTTCGCGGCCAGCGAGAGCACGCGCTCCTCGATGCGCACGTTGTCCAGCGAGCCGAGGTTCGCAGGCCAGTCGAGTGTCGCGGTGGAGGGGCCCGTCGCGCGGGCAAACCGGCCGAGTGCATTCGGAGTTTCGCGAACATTCTGCGAAATGAAACCGGCTTCCGTTTCCGGCGCACCGCTTTCTACGGAATCGGCGCGCGAAAAATTTTCCTCCGCGATTCGCGGCGCAGGAGCAGGTTTTCCCGACGGAGTCGATTCGGAAATATTCGCCGACAATGACACGAGCGCGGAGCCGCCCTCGCCTGCTGCCTTGAGTGTTGAGCGAAAAATCCCCGGCACCGCGTTGCGCACCAAAATCGCCACCTCGACGCTGCCGCGCGCCGGCGCGGTGACGACGCGATTTTCCACCTCGAACGGCCGCTCCGCATCCAGCCGCACGGTGATCGGCTCGCCGCCGCTGTTTTCCAAAATCGCGATGCCGCTCGCGACATCGTCTGCGCTGCCGGTGACGGCCACCTCACCCTTGGAAAATTTCAGGATTCCGCCAACCGCGACGGCATGGACGGGCACGGTCGCGCTCCATTCTTTGCTCGTCAGCTTCACGGAATCGTCGAACGCCGCGACTTCCGCCGCGTCGGCAAAAATGGGCAGCGCGGATTTTCCGAGCGCGGGAATTTTCACGCTGCGATCCGTGAGCAGCCGCGGACCGGCCTCGACGACGACGGTCGCATCCTCCTCGGAATGATTCGCGATCGTGAGCACGCCGGTGCGCGTCTGGCTGCCCACGTGCGCGGTGAGTTTGAGTTGTGCGGGCGATGCCGCGAGACGGGCCTCCGCGCTCGCGCGCAGGGGAATAATTTTGCGCTCGCTTCCGCTGATGACCGCCTCACCTGCGCGCACGCCCGGCTCCGTCGGAGTGAAGACGAGTCGCACCGTCGCGCGCTGCCCCGCGCCGAGGCGGAAAAATTTCAGCCCGTCGATGCTCCACGGCTCGGGCACGGTGACTTCGCCCTCGATCGTGCCGCCGCCGTCGTTCGCGAGTTCCATTTCCGCGGTGCTGCGCTGGCCGGGAAAAACGGGCGGGAATTCGATCTCCGCTGGCGCGCGGAATTTCGGTGGAGCGACGACAGGCTGCGCGAAGCGGATCGTGATGGTGCCCGGCGCGGACACGCCCTGCGAACCGCGCACCGCGTAGGCGAACTGATCCTCCGCGACCGTGGCGCGCGCGGACGGCGTGTAGGTCACGACCGCCGTGTTCATCGTGGTGCTTTTCACTGGCGACAGCTTGCCGTGCGCGGGCGGCTGGCGAATGAGGAATTCCAGCAGCTCTCCGCGCGTGCCGTGGATGCCGAGAGGCACCGTGATTTTTTCCCCGCGGTGCACCGCGATGGTCTGCGAAATGACCGGCGGTGGCGCGGCGCCACTCCCATCGCGGCGGACTTGCGCGACGGCGGGAAAGGCAAACGCGATGAGCGTCGCGAGGATGAGTGCTTGGGTGGACACGGTGAAAAGCGGACGGCTTATAGGATCGCGCACGCGCGCTGGCAACGCGCCTCGGCGATTTCTGTCATTGCGGCACGGAGAAGGCGTTCCATACAAACTCCGCGCCATGCTCTCCGTGATTCGTCCAATCATCGCCGCCGCCTCATGCGTGCTGGCGCTGCCGTGCGGCGGGGCGGCGGACGCAAAAAATGACGCCGAGCCGCCCGTCCGGACAGAGAAAGTCTGGATCCAAAAACAAGAACCGTGGCGCGCCTTTCCCGAAGTGTACGGACGCGCGACGCCGGAAAATACGCGCTTGGTCGTGAATCTCGCGACGCAACGCGCGCAACTCATGCTCGGCGCGGAGGTGGCCGTGGACACGCCGATTTCCTCGGGAAAACGCGGCGCGCCGACGCCGGCGGGCGCGTTCACCGTGCTGGAGAAAATCAAGGGCCATCAGTCCGCGACCTACGGAAGTTTTGTGGACAAGCGCGGGCGCACGGTGCGGTCGGGCATCAGCATGAAGCTCGATGCCGCGCCCGCGGGCACGCACTACGTCGCGGACCCGATGCCGTATTTTTGCCGGTTCACGACGACGGGATTTGGCATCCACGGCGGCAGCCTGCCCGGCTATCCCGCCGACCACGGCGGCATCCGCGTGCCCGAGGAAGTGGCGCGCATCATCTTCGAGAAAGTGCGCACCGGCACGCCGATTGAGATTCGCGCGGAGTAAATTTGCGGAATGCTGAGTTGAGGATTCGCGCGAAGTAATTTTACGGAGCTTCTGCCATCCGGGAATAGCCCAGCGCTTCAGCGCTGGGAAAATCGCGGTGATCGTGAAAAGTCCCGCAGGGACGGCAGGACGGTTCTTTCGTCCCTGTTGGGACTTTCGATAGTCTTCCATTTCAAAACTCAGCGCTGAAGCGCCGGGCTATTTTCAAATAGACTCGGCTCAGCCCTTCACGCCTGTCGCGAGGAGCGTTTGCAGATGCGGCGGCTGCGCCTCGCGCGCGACGGTCATCACTTCGATGCCGGTGAAGCCCGCCTTCTCCAGCCAGCCGTGCAAATCCGCCTCACCGAAGCCAAGCCAACGGTCGGCGTAAAGCTCGCGCGCCTCCTCGAACTGATGCTGCAGCAAGTCGAGCACGACGATGCGCCCGCCGCGTCGCAGCAATCCCGCCGCAGCAGCGATGGCGGCGTGCGGATGCTCCGCGTGATGCAGCGCCTGGCTGAGCAGCACGAGATCCACGCTCTCCGGATCGATCGGCGGATGCTCGATGTCGCCCAGTCGGTATTCGAGATTTTGCAGGCCGTGCTCCTGCGCGAGCTTCACGCCGAACTCGACCATCTTCTCGCTGTTGTCCACCGCGATCACCTTTTGCACGCGCTTCGCGAGGAGTTGCGCGAGCGTCCCCTCGCCCGCCCCGAGATCGGCGGCGATCGTGCTCGGCGGCACGAGGAGAAAAAGGAAATGCGCCACGGCTTCCCACGTCCGGCCCGGGCAGTGCGTGCGGCCGAATTTTCCGGCGAGCCTGTTAAAATATTCGCGCGTGCGGTCGTTGCGTTTTTGCACCGCGACTTTCAGCGCCGTGAGGTCGCGCTCGGTCTCGGTGATTTCGCGCCGCGCGGATTTCAGGATCGGCTCGAGGTCCGCCAGCGCCTCGCGTGGGGCGAGCGTGTAATAGATATTTTTGCCCGAGCGCCGATCACGCACGAGCCCCGCCTGCCGGAGTTGCGCGAGGTGATTCGAAATCCGCGACTGCCCCATGCCGAGAATTTCCTGCAACTCGACGACGGACAATTCCTCCTCGCCGAGCAGCAGCAGCAGCCGCAGGCGCGTGGCGTCCGCGAGCAGCGCGAGACTTTCGACGAGCGACGGCATCGCTATTCCTCGACGCGGTAGAGCGCCGACCTCGTGCGCAGGAAGAGCGCCTTGCCGCTCACCGCCGGCGCAGCCATGAAGCCGTCGTCAAATTTTCCCTCGCCGAGCTTTTTGAATTCCGGCGCGGCGGCGACGACCGTCACGCTGCCATTTTCGCTGAAAAAATAGAGCCGTCCCGCGGCGAGCAGCGGCGACGCGGAGTAGTCGCCGCCGATCCGCTGGCTCCATTTCACCTCGCCAGTTTTGGCCTCGAGGCACCATGCGATGCCCTTGTCGTCCACGGCGTAAATGTAATCGCCATCGAGCAGCAGCGACGGCTTCGTCGGCGCCGCTTTCACCGCGCGCCACGCGACGGACGATTCATCCAGCACGCCGCTGCCGCCGAGCTTCAGTGCGATCATCTGGTTTTTTTTGCCGAAGCCCGGCGTGAGAAACCACATGCCGTGGCCGACCACTGGCCGCGATGCCGCGCTATGCACACCATCCGTGGCGAAGCGCCACACCTCTTTGCCCGTCGCGGGCTCATACGCGTAGTGCGCCTTTGCGCCGCTGGAGAGCAGCAGCGGCCGGCCATTCCACTCGATGACGTGCGGCGTGCCGAACGCCTTCCGCCAGTCGCCGTCGGCCTCCGGTTTTCCATCGGGCTGGAGGTCCTTGTAGTCCGCCGAGCGCTGGTCTTCCCACACGGTCTTGCCCGTTTTTTTATCGAGCGCGACGATGAACTGGTGGTCGCTGCCGTCGAAATTCAGAAAGAGCAGCCCGTTCCAAATGATCGGCGAACTGCCCGCGCCGCGGAAGTGATTGCACACAAAATCGCGCCGCTCCCACAAGACGGCGCACGTTTTCGTGTCGAGGCACGCGATGGCGGGCGAGCCGAAACTCACGTAGAGCCGGCCCTCTTCGATCACCGGCGTCGGCGAGGCGTAGCTGTTGAACTTGTGGCAAAATTGCGGCTCGGCGACGTGGAAGAGCACCTTGTCGTGCAGCACTTTTCCCGTCGTCTTGTCGAACGCCATCACGCCGAGTTCCTTTCCATCTTCGGTCGCGGTCGTGAGCCAGACTTCGTTCCCCCAGATCACCGGCGAGGACCACGCCTTGCCGTGCGTCGGCGTTTTCCATTTCACGTTCACGCCCTCGCCGAGCGCGAGCGGGAGCGACGTTGCATCCGAGTGCCCGTCGCCGTTCGGCCCGCGGAATTGCGGCCAATTTTCCCCGGCGTGGATGGGCAAAGTGAGCAGCGCGGCGAGGAGAAAAATCTTGGAGTTCATGACGCGCGGGAACTAAGCCGACGCCGCCCGCCTTGGCGAGCCGCATCCGTAGCGTAGCTCTCCAGAGCCGCGCCCGCTGGTGACCGATCTCTGCGCAGGTCTGGAACCCTACGCTACGACGCGCTGCGCAGGCGGAGAAATTTGAGGAACTCCGCGCCTTCGCGGAGGCGGCGCTTCATCATCTGCCAGTCGGTGAGCATCGTCTTCACGATGCGCGCGATGGGGCGCGGACGGAAATAATATGAGCGGTAAAATTTTTCCACCGCCGCGAAAATCTCCTCGCGTGCAAGCCCGTCGTATTCGAGCGCGGCGGTCTGCGTGCCGCTCTCGCTCACGAGCGTCGCGTCGCGTCCGAACCATCCGTTTTCCACCGCCTGCCGGTAAAGCTCCGTGCCGGGATACGGCGCGGCGAGGCTCACCTGAATGCTGAAGACATCGAGCTGCTTTGCATATTCCACCGTGCTGCGGATCGTCTCCGGCGTCTCGCCGGGCAGGCCCAAAATGAACGTGCCGTGGATGGTGATGCCGAGCTTGCGGCAGTTGCGCGTGAACTCCCGCGCCTCCTCGAGGCGGATGCCTTTCTTGATGTTGTCGAGGATGCGCTGGTCGCCGCTTTCGTAGCCGACGAGTAGCAGCCGGAGGCCGTTGTCGCGCATCGTTTTCAATGTCTCGTAGTTCACGTTCGCGCGAGCGTTGCAGCTCCAGGTGATGCCGAGTTTGCCGAGGTGCTGCGCGATTTCCCGCGCGCGCGGCTGGTACGCGGTGAAGGTGTCGTCGTCGAAAAAGAACTCGCGCACCTGCGGGAAAAGTTCCTTCGCGTGCGCCATCTCGCGCGCGACGGCTTCGGGCGAACGCGCGCGATACTTGTGCCCGCCGACGGTCTGCGGCCACAGGCAGAACGTGCATTGCGCCGGGCAGCCGCGGCCCGTGTAGTGCGAGACGTACGGGTGCTTCAGATAGCCGATGTCGTAGC